>CAZGVR010000230.1:0-6763 GCA_964528945.1 uncultured Myxococcales bacterium | reverse complement strand
AGGATGGGGATCGCCGACATCGAGAACGCGACCCGCGAAGCACTCCGGACGGTCCGTGGGCTCACCGAGGACGAGGTCCGGCGCTGGACAGAGGACTGGTTCGACGAGGAGGCGGCCTCGCATGCCGCCCCGGGATCCTGGCCCACGATCGAGGCCCACCGGGCGAGCGGCCATGCCCTCGTGCTGCTGACGTCCGCCTCCCCGTACGAGGCGGCTCGCGCCGCCGCCCTGTTCGGGCTCCACGCTTGGATCTCCTCCATGTACGAGGTCGTGGACGCCCGCTTCACGGGCGAGCCGGTCGTTCCGCTGTGCTACGGGGTCGGCAAGATCCGGTACGCCGAGGACCACGCCGCGCGCGAGGGCATCGACCTGGGCCGGAGCTACTTCTACTCCGACAGCTACACCGACCTTCCCATGCTGGCCAGGGTGGGCAGGCCGCGCGTCGTGAGCCCGGACATCAGGCTGCGGCTCGCCGCTCGCCGGCGGGGCTGGCCAGTGCTCGACTGGTCCACGAGGGACACGCGCATCGCGATCGTCGGGCACGATGACGCGGGCCGCTGATCGCCACGCGATGTCCCTCGTCGCCTTCGGCGCTCATCGGTCCCCGTCCGCCGCGCGCGCATGCCCGAGGCTCGAGACCTCGATGCCGCCCGCGGCCATGGCATCCATGATCGCGGTCATGAGGCCCGATCCGACGGCCGACAGGTCGTCCGGATCCATGGCAAAGGCAGTGAGCCTGAGGTAAACGCCGTCGTCCCCCATGCCCTCGAACCTGACGAACGGGCCCGGGTCCTTGCGCAATCCTGCGGACGCGGTCGCCACGGCCAGCATGATCTGCTCGGCCTTCGCGCGGGACGCGGCTCTTCCGACGGTCACCAGGACCTCCACGGGGACGCCCCTCTCCAGCGCCATGGCGCTGGAGTTCACGATCCGGCTCTTCAGCACGATCGCGTTCGGGATGGTCACCTCCTCGTTCCCCGCGGTCCTGAGCCGCGTGAGCAGGAGCGACCTCTCCACGACCTCGCCCGCGACGTCGCCGATGCGGCCTCGGTCGCCCTCGGCGTATGCGCGCATGTAGACCAGGACTATGCCGGCGAAGGCGCTCGAGACCGAGGACGCGGACCCCACGATGAGCAGCGCGGCCAGGAAGACCGCGATGCCCTCGAGCGCCAGCGATCCGGCTCCGGGCAGGAAGGGGATCGCGACGACCACCGCGACCGCGACCACCAGGATCCTGGCGATCCTGCGCGTCGGCTCGGCCCACTCCCTGGGAAACCCGGGAAAGCTGATGGTCCCCTTGGCGATCGCGCCGAAGAACGGCTTCACGAACCCCAGCAGGTACCACGTGACGACCGCTATCACGGCGATCACGGCCAGGTTCGGGGAGTAGGACACGATCGCGTGCCATACGGACAGGAGGAGCGACACCAGGAAGCCGAGCAACCTGGACGCGAACCCCCTGGTCCACGGGAAGAAGCTGAGCACCAGGTTCAGATAAAAGTATATTACAACCACGGAGAGGGTGTGCAACGTGATCCGTAGGAAGCCGGCGATGCCGGCCGCGATCCTGTCCGCCGGCAGGATCACGTGCCGCTGGATCGTGATGGACCTGATCCAGCGGCCGCGCCACGAGTCGATCCTCGCCGTCGACCAGGAGATCAGCTTCTTGAGGAGGAAGAACCACGCGATCAGCACGCCCGTGGCGAGCAGCGACCACACGCAAGCGAGGAAGATCACCTTGAGGCTGAAGTCGCGCCGGTACTCCTCGATCGCGGTCCTGATGACCCTGGCGTCGTCCAGGGCGAGGGCCCTGCGCTCCTTGCCCTCGAGCGCGGCATCGAGGTCCGTGACCGTCATCACCAGGACCTTGCCCGAGAGGATCTCGGTCCCGCTCGTCCCCTCGTTCACGGTGATCGAGTCGGACCTCACGGCGGGGTCGCGGGCGAGCTTCGAGATCCTTCCGGAGACGATGCGGGCGCGCTCCTCGAGCGAGAAGCCGGCCGCCCCGGCGTGGATCGCCAGCACGTGCCGGCCGCCCAGCTTCACCCAGGCGGAATAGACCTCCTTGGCGGTGACCTCCTCGGCTGCGTCATCGACACGGACGTCCGCTGCCACGTCGGCCTCGACTCCGACGGCCGCATCGGGTGTCGGCTCGTCCGGAGGAACATCCGGGGCGTCGTCCTGCGCCCACACCGCAACGGGCGCTGCCCATGCGAGCGCAAGGAACAGAGGCCATGGATGAACGATCGATCTCCTGCTCATGTCACGAACCTCCGGCCCGTGTCGCGGCAGATCCGCTTCACGGCGATGCGGGCGCTGTACAGCACCCCGGGGACCCCGCCGCCGGGCTCGACCCACTGGCCGGCCATGTAGAACGATCCGAGGCCCGGCAGCGTGGACGGGGCGCGCCTCGCGAAGGTGCGGGTGGTGGCCTGCCATCCCTCGAACGCGCCGCGCGTGTTCCCAGTGTACCTGACGAAGGTGAGAGGCGTTGCGACGTCCCATACCTCCAGGCCCCGGGCGAGGCCGGGCCATCGCTCCTCCATCCTGTCCACCACCTCGGCCGCGATCCTCTCCTTCTCGGCGAGGTAGGCGTCGCGATCCCTTCCGAGCCTGTCCCAGTGCTCCCAGTCCGTCGGGAGCCCGACCCGCACGAGGCACCTGCCTTCGGGGGCGAACGCCTGGTTCCCTGCGGAGTGGTGGATGGACAGGTGCCGGACCAGCCTTCCGCCGATCCGGATCCCCCTCGAGATGGGGAAGTGCATGCACTCGGGCTCGCCGTCGAGCGATCGCCTCCCGCCCAGGTGCACGATGACGATGGGCTCGAAAAGGGGCACGCCGCGGTACCATCGCCTCACGCCATCGTCCACC
Source organism: uncultured Myxococcales bacterium (assembly GCA_964528945.1). GTDB lineage: Bacteria > Myxococcota_A > Polyangia > DRWM01 > DRWM01 > CAZGVR01. The sequence goes on along the minus strand of CAZGVR010000230.1, from coordinate 3,892 downwards.
CAGCGGCCGCCGAGCAGGCGGAAGATGGTGGAGCGTCCGTCGGCCGCGCCGACCACGGCACCTGCCCTCTCCTCGCCTCCGTCCCGGAGCGCGACCCCGACCGCCCTTCCACCTTCAACGAGGATGCGATCCACGGGGGATGCCAGCCTGAGGTCCCCTCCGAGCCGGCGGTACTCGTCGGCGGCCGCGTAGGCGATGGACCTCGAGCCGGACACGGGCTTGGCCACGTGGCCCGCGAGGAACCACCCCAGGGACGAGAGCATCGCTACTACCGGCGTGTCCGCGATCGGGTAGATCCTGCGGAGCGCGTGGACGAGAGGCCTGCTCCTGAGCGTCGCGAGCCACTCGCCCATGCCCCTGCCCCACCACCTGGCGAGGTGCCGTGCAACGGGCCTCGTGGACGCGAGCGCCCTCAAGCCGGCGAGCGGATCGGCCGAGCCGGGCGCGGCATCGAGATCCGGGGCGAACACGCCGAAGTCCTCGAGCGCGTCGAGAAGTCGATGGATGGCGTCGCGGTCCTCGGGCGCGACGTCGAGCAGGTCACGCTCCATGACGTCGCGGCCGCGGCGGAAGCGTACCCGCTCGCCGGTCGGGCACTCCACGTAGTTGAGCTCCTCCAGCCGCGCGAACCCGGCGGCCGGGGTGATGCCGGCCTCGGAGAGGAGCCTCGCGAACGGGCCGTCGCCCGCACCGCCGATCACCATCTTGACGCCGACGTCCATGAGGTAGTCGCCGCGTCGCCACGACGTGCACACTCCGCCGGGCTTCCCGTGCGCCTCCAGGATCGTGGTCCGGAACCCGCAACGCTGAGCGTGCACGCCGGCAGCAAGCCCGGCGAGCCCGCCGCCGATGATGATCATCCGATCGTCCGTTACGCTCCCTCGTGGTGTCATGGGTGATCGAATTCTATACCAGGCAGATCGGCAAGAACAGGAAGCACGGCCACGTGCCGTGACCTGCCAGCCAAGAAGATACCATAGGCTAGACAGCCATCGAATGCATGATATATTCGAGACATCTCGGACTGACCAGAGCATGGGAGGCACGAAATGAAGCTCGAGCAACGCACTTCGGCACGATTTTCGCTGGGGGGGTCCTGTCCTCCTTGCGCTCGCATTCACATTCGGCAGGTCTGCCGCCGCGATGGTCTGTTCCGAGGCCCCGAGCCTGGAGGATATCGACAACCCTGACCCTGCGTTGGGTATCGACCTCAGCTATCAGGACGTCTTCGTAGACACCCGTATCGCTGGACCGGGAGAGGACGAGGACCGGGACGGAATGAGGGATCTCGCCGAACTGGCTCTTGCAGCTCATTACGGTCCTATCCTCTGGGTGGGCATGGATGGAGCAGGACTCCCGGACTACCCAACGAAAGTTCTCTTCCAAGTGAGCCCCGCTTCGGCAATCGACGAGGCCCCGGATCCTGCATCACCGCCGCCATACATGCTGAAGAGGCACGTGCTAGTCCGGTACGTGTTTCTCTGGGCAAGGGACGAAGGCTGCAGGTGGACCAGTCCCGTCGATACAGGTGGTTACTACACCCACGAAGCGGACTCGGCCGAGGTGACCCTGCTGGTGGAGCTACGGCTGCGCGTGAGGTCGTTGGATGTCACCGCCTGCGACGAGCCGGTCCGCGAGGAACCGTGCTTCACGTCTGCAGGAACATTCTTGAGGGAGATTCACGTTGCGCCGAACCTGTTCTGGACTGCTGACCGCGACGTCCACCGCCTGATGGAGATCGCGGACGAGGTCAGTCAGACCAGGTCTGCTCGGGCAGGTGGAGATCTCCTGCACATCTACCCCGGCTTCCCGACCTACATGCTCTACGGTGCTCCTGGGGAGTCCTGGGAGATCAAGAGGGACAGGTACGAAGATGCGGAGGCATCCCTGGGTCGAACACCACGGAAGACTGACATTTATACGTATTATTATTCCGGCGATCCGAGCGGACCCTACGGGTCCAGCCTCAACGCGCTTGCAACCGCCGAACGAACTTGTTTTAACGCGAATTGCTATCCAGACTGGGATTGTACGGTGACGGGTGAGGATCTGCCGGGCGTCACCATCCTGGACAGCGAGAAGTACCCGCGAGAGAAATGGTCTACCTGCATGGAGGAGATCGAAGACCCATGGTTCGTACCTTTGCAGGTGGGCATGCCGGTGCTCACCTCGTGGGACATCGCCACGGTCCCGCAGGGGACGAACGTTGGCGAATGGCAGCGGCCAATGCCTCGTGCCGGGATGCTCACGATGACTAGCCAGTTCGGCGAGACGGTCCATCCTTGGGACGAGTTGGTTGTATTCGATCTGGACGGCTGGGGATCGGGTTCGTCAGGAGAAGGACATCTGGGGCTCGTTCCCGCGGACTGGTGGGCGGGTGGCTATTTCGGTGCGGAGACCTACTTCGATGCGGACGGGGACGGACTCCTCGCATCGGATCCCTTGAACCCATCCGACCCTTGCAACGGGCTCTACGGAGAGTTGTTCGAGAATAACCCCGATGACTGCAATGGGACGCTCGTGGGCGAGGACCTCTGCCCCACGATCTTCGACCCATCGAACGTGGACCTGGATCGCGACGGTATTGGCGACTACTGCGAAGAACGACCCTGGGAGGATCTGGACTGCGACGGAGACGGCATCGTCGACCAGTCGGATAACTGCCCGTTCGACAGCAACACCGATCAAATAGATACGGACAAGGACGGATGGGGCAACGCCTGCGACAACTGCGTCTTCACCCCGAACACCGCCATAGTGTTCGTGAACGACGACGTCTGGAGGAGCACGGACTGCTCGTACCGCTGGTCGCAGCGAAGGCTTCAGAGGAACTGCGACGCCACGTGGGACGGCGATTGGGTCGGGGCCGAGTACGCCCAGCACTGGGAAGGCCCCGAGCCCATGGGATGGACCGGCGACGAGTGCGATCCGGACCCCTGCCTGGTCTTCTCTCTCGAGCGGACAGACATCGCAGGATATATTACGAATCGCGAGTGCTCGTTCATCCTCGAGGATCCGGAGTACGGCTATCCCTGGTGCGGCGGCGACGGGTCCATGCCGGGCGACGACTGGAACGTGTGCCGTCAGATCGACTTCCACTCACTCTCAGGTGGGGGGCTAGGGCATCGTGAGGTCGTGGGCGAGTACCAGAAGATCCCGATAATAGCCTTAGGTGCGAACGTCCCCCGCGAGGATGGATCGCTGAGGCCTCTCTGGGACGACCCTTCGGCCAGTGAAACCCTCGTGGCCGACATCCACCCTCTCTGGTGCTCATGCAACGGCATACCTGGCAGCGAGATTGTAACAGACATCGCTTCTTATAATTCTTGGCAGATGAGATGTTCGAGTAGTGAATACGGAAACTGCATGAAGGATGGTATTTTTCCGTCCCCTGCTGGCAGCCATAATTTCAACCAGCGCGGCTGGCACTACATGCAGTGGGAGGCTGGCTGGCACCCGAACCCGCCCTTGTTCGACACGAATCACGAGACATGGGAGGATTTCATCGATCCGACCAACCCCGATGCGAACATTCCCATGCCCAACAAGCTGCACCAGCGGCCGTTCAGGGACATTCACAATACGGTCGATCCCGGAGATCTGCTGCCGGTGTGCATGGACTGCGACAGGAACGAGTTGGACTGCGACACCGGTCTCAGCACTGGCAGGGTCTTCGACAGCGCTGGATACACCGAGTTGCCTGGAATACCCGGATGCGACCGTGACCTATGGAAGGAATACTTCTTTATCCGGCGGCCGCCAGCGGGAGGCGCCACTTTCGAGACGACCGTGCCATGCGACGGCTATCCCCTTCCGGAGATGTACGGGGGCAGGGATGGGGACGCCAGCAAGTACTCGGCGGCGTTCCGGTTCCAGGCCGAAGCTGCGCAAG
>CAZGVR010000229.1:5946-6768 GCA_964528945.1 uncultured Myxococcales bacterium | reverse complement strand
GAAGACAGAGAACAGAAAGGAACAACGAAAACGCTGCCGCCATCTGTCCTCCTGATAGCGGCCTGCTGCAGGTCGAACCCTATGTGGGCGAGGGTCCGAACCGTGATTCGTACGCCCACTCCATGGAACTCGACCATGTCGCCCGCCAAGTCATCGAAGCTAGGAAGCACTATGGCGAGCCGGAGAGTCGCCGCTCCTCCGACGTCGCCAGGGTGTTTCTCGATCTCGTTCGGCAGTGGCGGAAGGACACTGCCTCTCTATCGTCTGTATCGCAGATGGCGATGCATCCTTCCTACCAACGGATTATAGGATTGGGGCGCCCGGCCTTGCCTCTGATCCTCCGCGACCTGGAGCAGAACGGAGGCCACTGGTTTTGGGCTCTTCGGGCGATCACCGGAATCGATCCGGTCCCCCCCGGAGATCATGGCCTGATCCCGGCCATGCGGGAATCATGGCTGCGCTGGGGACGTGAGCAGGGTGTCCGCTGGTGAAGATCGCCTGAGGGGAATCTTCCCTGGGCTGGAGCGAGGCACGTTTTCCCTCACGAGTCCATCGACCGACTGTTACAATTGTATCGCCTGGGCGGCGGGAGACACCACGAGGTGGTGGTGGCCGGATGTCGGCTACTACTGGCCAGATGGGATCCCACGCCTGGAGTCGATCGATGCATTCATCCAAGCGTATCGACATCTCGGATACGACCGATGCTCGACCTCCGATCTCGAACCTGGGTACGAGAAAATAGCAATCTTCCTCGATCGTTCCGGACGTCCCACCCATGCTTCGCGCCAACTCCCCGACGGCCTGTGGACGAGCAAGCTC
>CAZGVR010000229.1:0-5936 GCA_964528945.1 uncultured Myxococcales bacterium | reverse complement strand
GGACATCACTCATGAAACCTTGTTGGCCATAGTGAATGCCGAATATGGAACCCCCGGCATCTACCTGCGTCGAGTGCGACTCGATCAGGAAGATTGAACCTACCGTCCGCCCATTTCACTCCCCCAGCACCGCGAGCGCCCTGTCTATCCCCTCTATTGCCCTACGCCTGGCCTCCGGCTTCATCTCGTGCGTATCGATCCACCGCTCCATGACCCCCACGATCCGCGCCATGCGCAGGTACGGCGAGTCTGGCGCGCGGCCGCCCACGACGAGATCCTCGAGTTTCCCCCCCGCCGCCACGTAGGGCCTGACCAGGTGCGCGGCAGCGGCCACGAAGTCCATTGGCAGCCCCTCCCTCTCCTTCCACCTGGCCAGCTCGACCAGCGCCGCCGGATCGCCCGCGAGCGGCACGTCGAGCCTGGCCCACTGCCACGGCGTGAGGTCAGGGATGGGCACGTCGCCCGCCCTCATCCCGAACACCTCGACGGCCATGAACGCGTGCACGCAGTCCGAAAGCTGCTTCTCGGTGAAGCCCACGCCCTCGCTCCTCGAGATGCTCCTCATGGACCGCGTCTTCCACTCGCCGCCCGACTGCACGAGCCGCCTGTCGCTCCTGAACAGGCCCCTGTACAGGTGCCCGCCCACCTCCATGGCGAGCTCGAACCCGTGCACGTGGACCCGCTCCCTGATGAACGCGACGGCCCGGGCCACGATGCGCCGCTCCTCGGCGACGGTCCACGGGCTCCTAGCCGCAGCGCTCACGGCCTCCTCCTCTGGCGGCCCGCCCTTCCCACGATCCTGGCCCTGAGCGCGAGCAGCCGCGATCTCAGCGCGAGCCTCTTCCCCTCCGAGAGCCTCGCCTTCCGCGCCCATGCCCCCAGGATCCCGGCGAGCCGCGGCAGCACCAGGTCGTCGCCCCTTGGCCTTCTTCCCGGCCTGCGCGGCTTCCTGGGCTTGCGCGGCTCGGCCCTGCCCGCGAGCAGGTCCTCCCAGTCGCCGCCGCCCTCGATGTGCTCCCTCCAGACCTTCACGACGGCGAGCATGTCCTGCGCGCGCACCTTCCTCGCCTCGGCCCACCTCGCGAGCGCGATCGCGGCCTCGAGGTCGTCCCCGAGCGAGACCATGGCCTCGAGGTGCCTGAGCGTGAGCTCGGTCGAAAACCCCGCCCGCTCCATGAGGATCCTCATCATGGCCGCCGTGGTCCAGCCGTACAGCGTGTCGTAGGGCACGCCCGAGAGCCTGGCGATGTCCCTGAGCGATCTCGTCTTGCGCGGGTCCCTGCTCCTCAGGTACTCGACGTCCTCGCGGTACACCTCCCTGAACAGGTACGTCCCCACCTCGAACCCGAGCGCCCTTCCGTGCCGCTGCTTGGCCTCGGCGATGAACCTGACCGCGGCTTCCACGATCCGCTCGAGATCCTCGTCGGTCCACGGCTGCTCTGGCTCGGGCGGCGCTGGCGGCACGGGCAGCGGCCTCGGCGGAATTGGACGGGGCGGCACCGGACGCGGCCTCGGCGGCACGGGCAGCGGCCTCGGCGGAATTGGACGGGGTGGCACCGGTCGCGGCCTCGGCGGCGCTGGCCGCGGCTTCGGCGGCACGACCGGCCCGATGGGTTTTGGCCGTAGCGGCTTCACCTGTCGAGCCTTGGGCTTCCCCGGTGCGGCCACTGGATCACGCCATCACCGCGAACGGCGACCACCACGCTCGTGCAGTTCATCCCTCGACGGGAGATCACTTCCGCCCAGGCGCGTTCCTGCCTTCAGTCTCCGCACTGCCGACCTCTTTGCCTTGGGGTAGCTGGACTCCGAGACGGTGTTCATGCCCATCGTCAGGATCTCGTCATGATCCCGCCCGGAGAAGCCCCTACCCAGCGAGGTTCCTGCCCACTCCATGATTGCGCGCTTCTGTGCATCGGCCTTGCGCTCGGCGCTCGCGGCGTCGCTGCTCTTCGACGATTTTTCCCGTGCCTTCATGGCTAACTCCTCTACGGTCGGAGTCTACCCGGGACAACACGGCTCGTCACTCGAAATGACGTTTCCCATCCCGGCCCCTCGATCCCCCTCCTGGCGCTGCCCCGGCTCCGGCACTAAGTGAGATGCATGGATGGGGAGCTGCCATGATCAGCCCGGACGTCGGATTTTTCCTACGTGCACCAATGCCCTGCGATGGTGGAAGATGCCGTCCACCCGGTGGTTGGGCGAGGGCCAGGGGACGGTGCAGATCATGAGAGCCTGCAAGCCAGCGACCCTGACCCACGAGACGCTCCGGCCGAGCGAGGAGCCGATCCGTTCGAGCGACGATCGCTACCGCTCGGTCGTGGAGGACCTGACCGAGGTCATCTCCAGGTTCCGCGAGGACGGCTCTCTCGTGTTCGTGAGCGAGGCCTTCTGCCGCGTGTTCGGCAGCACGGCCGGCGAGCTGCTGGGCCGTCATTGGCAGGCCGTGGCCGTGCCCGAGGACGTGCCCGCCATCGAGGAGCGGCTTCGCGCCCTCACTCCGGCCGAACCCGTGGCCGTGATCGAGAACCGCGTCAACACCGCGCGCGAGGGCGTGCGGTGGATGCAGTTCGTGAACCGTGGCTTCTTCGACGCTTCCGGAAGACTGGTCGAGGTGCAGTCGGTCGGCCGCGACATCACGGAGCGGAAGATGGCCGAGGCCGATCTCGCCCGCTCCCGCGAGGCGCTGAGGGCCCTTGCCGCCCAGACCGAGCGTGCAAGGGAGGAGGAGCGCGTCAGGATCTCGCGCGAGATCCACGACGAGCTCGGGCACACGTTCGCCGACCTGAGGCTCGACCTCGAGTGGCTCTCCCGGAGGCTCGCCGAGGCCGGCTTCGCCGGCCGGAGCACTGTGCAGCGGCGCATCCGTGCAATGAGCGCGAGCGCGGCCCATGCCGCCGGGATCGTCCGCCGCATAGCGACCGAGCTCAGGCCCGCGGTGCTCGACGAGGTGGGCCTGCCGGCCGCGATCGAGTGGAAGGCCAGGGAGTTCGAGGAGAGGACCGGGATCCGCTGCCTGTTCGCGGCCGGCGAAGGCCTCCCACCGGCCGGTCCGGAGCGCTCTACCGCGGTCTTCCGCATCCTCGAGGAGATCCTGGGCAACGCGGCCCAGCACGCGCGCTGCTCGAGCGTCCGGATCCGTCTCGCGTCGAGGGGGGACGCCCTCGTGCTCGAGGTCGAGGACGACGGCCGCGGCATCTCCAGGGAGGAGATCTCCAGCCAGTCCTCGATCGGGCTCCTGGGCATACGGGAGCGGGCAGCGGCGCATGGAGGGAGGGCCGTCGTGGTGGGCGAGCCTGGCAGGGGCACGGTCTGGACCGTGACGTTCCCCTCGGGGCCTCCTTGAGGAAGGGGCCGCACATCCTGGTGATCGACGACCACCCGAGCACCAGGCGCGGCGTCATCCAGATCCTGCGGGAGGGGATCCCGGGCACGTCGTTCGGCGAGGCCTGCAGCGGCGCGGAGACCCTGGCCATGCTCGGCCGCGCAGGGTGGGACGCCGTGGTCCTGGATTTCGGCCTGCCGGATCGGCACGGCCTGGACCTCCTCTCCGAGGTCGTCCGGCTCTGGCCGGGCATGCCGGTCCTCGTGTACAGCGCGCACCCCGAGGCCCAGCTCGGAGCGCAGGCGCTCAGGGCCGGGGCGTCAGGGTACGTGACCAAGGAGCGTGCGCCAGAGGACCTCGTGGACGCGGTCCGCGCGATCCTCGCGGGCCGGACATTGGCGAGCCCGGCGCTCGCCGCGGGCATGGCCGCGGAGCCCTGCATGGAACAGGGCCGCGGGCCGCTCGAGTCCCTCTCGGGCCGCGAGCTACAGGTGCTCGGGCTCACGGCCGGCGGCAGCACGGGCAAGGCGATCGCCGCGGAACTCGGCATCAGCCAGAAGACCGTGAGCACGTACCCCTCGCGCGCCATGCGCAAGCTCGGGCTCGAAAGCACTGCCGATCTCGTCAGGTTCGCGCTCGAGAACGGGCTCGTGTGAGCCGCTGCCTCCAGGCCGGCCGGCATCGCGGGATCCGGCAGTAGGATTCATCCTACATGCGGACGCGCACGCGAGGCCACATACTTATCTCAGCACGTTTTAATCCCTGAAAGGGTTGGACCAATGGAGGCAGAGGACAAGTACCTCGAGATCGGAAGAGCGGCTCCAGCGACGAGCAGGGTGCGCTGGTGGTCCCGTCCATGACCAGGCACGTCTGGGTGAGCTGCCAGGTCGCGGACGACCGGATCGTCTGCCCCAGGGACCAGTGGGGCCACAGCATCTGGCCGACCTCGATCCGCAGGAAGGAGATCCTCCACTCGAACCGGAGATCCGATCTGACACCAGCCGGGCACTTGCCCATCTACCGCAACATCTCGGTGCCCTTGATCCACAGGGGCGAGGTCGTGGGCATGTTCCAGGTCGCGAACAAGAAGTCCGACTACGATGCCCGCGATCTCACCCTCGCCCGGACCATCCCGGACGCGATCGCGCCGATCCTCGCGGCCCGGCTGGCAGGGGACCGCGAGCGGCGGCTCCGCGAGAGCACCGAGCTGAAGATCGACCACCTGAATCGCGTCCTCGGCGTGATCCGCAACGTGAACCAGCTCATAGTGCGCGAGAAGGATCCCGAGCAGCTCGCCAGGCAGGCGTGCGAGCTCCTGGTCGAGTCGCGCGGCTACCGCGCGGCATGGATCGCGCTGGACCGCGAGCTCGGGCCGCTGCCCATCGTGGCACAGGCCGGGTGGGGCCATGGCTTCGAGACGTTCGGGAAGCGGCTGCTGGATGGCCGCAGGCCTCCGTGCTGGGACCTCGCGCGGGAGTCGGCCAGCGGCCTCGTCGTGCTGGACCCGCGCGAAGCGTGCCGCGAGTGCCCCCTGTGGGCGGCCTGCGGCCACGACCTCGCCTGCGTCTCGTCGCTCACCCACGGCGATCGCGACTTCGGGACCCTGGGCATCAGCCTCGCGCAGGCCGCCTCGCTGGACCAGGACGAGGCGTCGCTGATCGTCGAGATGGCCCGCGATCTCGGCCTGGCCCTCCACGGGATAGCGACCGGGAGGCGGCGCGACAGGTACGAGCAGATAGTGTCGAGCAGCAGGGACGCCATGGCACTCGTGGATCGCGGGTACGTATACCTGGAGGCCAACCCGAGCTACGAGCGTCTCGTCGGCCTGGACGGTAGCGGCGTCGTAGGCCGCGGGGCTGCCGAGGTCCTGGGCGAGGAGTTCTTCGGAAGCGTGGTGAGGCCCGCCATGGATCGATGCCTGGCCGGGGAGACCGTGTTCTTCCAGACGACGCGCATCGTTCCCGGCCTCGGGCCGGTGTTCATAGAAGCGCAGTACTCGCCCTGCCGGGCCGAGGACGGATCCATGTCTGCCGTCTCGATCTGCCTGCGCGACGTGACCGCGCGCAGGCGTGCCGAGGACGAGATCGGCGGGCTAGAGGAGCAGCTCAGGCAGGCGCAGAAGATGGAGGCGATCGGCAGGCTCGCGGGCGGCATCGCGCACGACTTCAACAACCTGCTCTCCGTGATCCTGAGCTACTCGGCTTTCGCCATGGAGGGCGTGCACGAGGGCGATCCCCTGCGGGAAGACCTCGCAGAGATCAGGAAGGCCGCGGAGCGCGCGTCCACGCTCACGCGCCAGCTCCTCGCCTTCAGCCGCAAGCAGATACTGAAGCCCGAGCCCATGGACTTGAACCGGATAGTCCGGGACATGGAGCAGATGCTCCGCAGGATCATCGGCGAGGACGTGGACCTCGCGCTCGCGCTCGCTCCCGATCCCGTGGTGGTCATGGCAGACCCGGGCCAGGTGGAGCAGGCGATCATGAACCTCGCCATCAACTCGAGGGACGCCATGCCAGAGGGCGGCACGATCACAATTGAGACCTCTCGAGTTGTCCTCGGCGAAGGGGGCATGGAGCCGGGCGCTGCAGCCAGGCCCGGTCCAACCGCCATGATC
>CAZGVR010000228.1:0-6780 GCA_964528945.1 uncultured Myxococcales bacterium | reverse complement strand
TCAGACAGTTCCGTGTCGTACAAGTTCCGAAAAAAGATCGATCCGTTGCCTGCCGCCAGTTTCCTCATCGATACCATCAGGTTACTTGTCCTTCTTGGGCTCGGCACCCGCGTCGGCCGGTGTCCCACTTTCTGGGGCCGGTGCCACCTCGCCACCACCTTCCGGAGGCGGAGCCGGCGTCGGCTCGGGCTCGGGCTCGGGCTCCGACGTGATGGCCGCAGCCTCTGCCATGAGCGCGGCAGCTTCCTTGAGCATGGCGATCGAGTTCTCGCAGTTCTTGATCCTCGCCTCGGCCTCGGCGACCTTGTCCTTGTACTGGTCCTTGCTGCCGGCCTTCGTCTTGAAGTCCTTGTACCACTTGATCGCGTTGGTGTAGTGGTCGAACCCGGACTCGCCCGCCTTCTCGAACCCCCAGTAGTCCTGGTAGAGGAGCCCGATGTTGAAGTAGGCGTCGGGCTTGGTCGGGTCGATCTCGATCGCCTTCTTGTACTCCGCCTCTGCCTCCGGGAACTTCTCGAGCCCGCGCTTCGCGACTCCGAGGTTCAGGTGCGCGTCGTAGTCGTCGGGCTGGAGGGCCAGGGCGGTCTCGAAGGCGAACTCCGCGTCCTCGTACCCGCGGAACCCGATGGTTATGGCTCCGTAGTTCACGAGCGCCTCGTAGAGCTTGTCGTCCTTCTCGAACGCGGCCTTGAAGTTCTTGAGGCCGCCGATGATGTCGCCCTGGTCCACCTTCATGATGCCGAGGGTGAGGTTGAGCGGCGCGTAGGGCGTGCCCTTCTCCGCCTCGATCAGCTGGGCCTGCGAGAGCACGAGCGTGGCGAGGTCGAGCTTGGAGTCGTCCTTGTCCCCCTTCGCCATCTCGCGGTACAGCTCGGCCATCTGCAGGAAGGCCTCCAGGCTCTTCGAGTCGATGACCAGCGCGCGCTGCAGGTTCTTGAGCGCCTCGTCCCACTTCTTCTTGTCGCCGTTCGCCTCCATCCGCTGGATCATGGCTATGTTCACGTAGGCGTCGACGAGCGAGGGGTGGAGGCCGCCGCCCACGTCTATGGCTTCCTGGAAGTACTTCTTGGCGTCGGCCAGATCCCCGGGCTTGTTGTCCTTGATGTACAGGGCGAGCTTGTACGTCCCCTTCTGGATGATGGGCGGCGGGTACGTTCCCTTGCCGCCGTTCACCTTCTTGTCGTGCTGGATCGTGGCGTCGAAGGCCTCGAACGCCTTCTTGTGCTCGCCGCACTCCTGCCAGACCACGCCGATGTTGTACAGGGCCTTGACGAGGCCGTTGTCCTGCTCGTCCGAGGCCTTCGCGAACTTCTTGGCGAGATCCTCGCAGACGTCGGGCGTCCAGTCCCTGGCCTTCTTGTGCTGGTTGAAGGACTCGACCGCGGCGTCGAACGTGGCCTTTGCCTTCTCGCTCACCTCCTCGATGGGGCCGCCACCGCCACCGCCACCGCCACCGCCACCACCACCACCGCCGTCCGGGTGCTTGACCCCGCCGTTCTTGGGGCCGCACGCCGTGGTACAGGCGAGGAGGGCCATGACCGCGAATGTCCAGCTGGTGCGCTTCATGTTCTGCCTCCTCACTCTTCCTCTCCGGAGTCCTTGGTGTTGGCTTCCTTCGCAGGCTTGGCCTCGCCCTTCTGGCTCGTGAGCGCCTCCTGCTCGGCGATCTCCTCCTTCGTGAGGATCTTGCCGTCCAGCTTGGGCCAGGCCACGAACTCCTTGGAGAGCTTGGGCACCGCGCGGATCTCCGAGGAGACCGAGTAGCTCTTGGGGTCGAGCTTGTTCAGCGACTTCTCGCACAGGATGGACCACTCGTTGAACCACTGGTTCTTCTTGGCCTCCTCCAGGCAGATCTGGAAGCCGGTGATGGCCTTGTCCTTGTTCTGGAGGGCATCCGCGTCCCTCTGGTCGTTGTAGATGTCCAGGAGCTCGGGGTCCTCCTTGATGATGTCCGGGACGGGCGCGTTGTAGTAGGCCTCGAAGAACTGGAAGTACATGTCGCCGAGACGGGCCGCGCTCGCTATGACCCAGCGCGGCACCTTGAAGTCCAGGACCTTGGCGTAGTTGTCCTCGGCCTTGGTCTTGGCGGCTATCTTCTTCTCGGCCCAGGTCTTGAGGTCTGTCTTGGACCACGTCTGGAACTTCATCAGGTTCTTGTGCTTCTTCCAGGCGTCCTCGGACTCGTTGTAGTACTTGTTGGTGTACAGTTCCTTCTGGAGCTTGGCCTCCTCGGGATTGTCCGAGTAGATGATCTTCTCGATCTTGTCCGGGTTGAAATCCGGGAACTTGATGGTGTTGAACGTGGCATACTCGCGCTCGCCCATGTAGAAGAGCGCCTGGCTGCCCGCGTCCAGCATGAGGCCTGCCCTGAGCGTCTTGTCCCCCTCTATCTCCTCGGGCGTGTTGCCCGCGCCCTGGATGGCCGCTAGCGCCTCGACCGTGAAGAGCTTGGCGGCCGCTTCGTACGCCGCGAGCGCCTTCTTCTCGTCCTTCTTCTGGGTCCACGCCTCGCCGATTTCGATGTAGGCCCGGATCCTGAGGTCCACGACCCCGGACGCCTTGTACTTCTTGGTGAACGAGTCGTACGACTTGATGACGTCCGCCCACATCTTCTGCCGCTTGTAGATCTGCCCGATCGAGAAGGCGACCATGGCGACCTCGATCGGCTTCTTCTTGGCTCCGCTCGTGTAGTTCTTGATGAACAGGTTGGCGTCGGCGAGCGCCTTCTCGTAGTCGCCGAGGCCCAGCCTGAAGGCGGTCGCGTTCTGCAGGGCCACGGGCGCGTTCGCCTCGCCCGAGTACTTCTTGGAGAACTGCTCGTAGTAGTCGGCCGCGTCCTTGTACATGGCGATCGCGTGGTAGTTCGAGCCCACGTCGTAGAGCGCCTTCTTCGCGACCTCGGACTCGGGGTACTTGTCTATGAGCACCTTCCTCCACTTGATGGCCTGTCCCAGGAGGTTGGCGGCCTGGAACGTGATGCCCATGTTGAAGAGGACCTCGTCGAGCCGCTCGTCGCACTCGCCGCCCCACTTCTCGTACAGCTCCTTGTACGTGAGCGCTGCGTCCTTGAACCGCTTCTGCTCCTGGTACGCCTCGGCCTTCTTGCGCTCGGTGTTGCACTTGAGCTGGTACACGACCTGCTTGAAGAGCGGGTCCTCCATGTACACCGAGAACTTGGGCGTCGTGATGTAGTCGTTGGCCGCGTCCGCGACCATCTCCAGGCAGGGGATGGCGTGGCCCTTGTCCTGCAGCGAGATCGCGTAGAGCGAGTCCAGGTACAGGTTGGCCGCGAACGGGCTCACCTCGGAGTTCGGGTGGATGTAGGAGATCTCCTTGAACCAGTAGGCCGCCTCCTGGAAGTGGTTGGCCTCGTAGTAGATCCTGGCCTTCTGGTACATGACGTCGGGCAGGTCGTTGCTGTCGGTCACGTAGCAGTGGTAGCGCGTGAACGCCGCGAGCATCTTCTCGGAGATGGAGGAGAGCTTCTTCTCGGTGTAGTCCTCCTCCTCGGCCTCGCCCTTCTTCTTCTTCTTCTTGGCCCCGCCCTCGCCTTCCTTCTTGCCGGCCGAGGCAACGTCGTGCTTCGCGCCCTTGTCGTCCGTGTGGTACATGTGGTAGAGGCGGTTGTAGCAGAGCACGGCCGAGAAGGCCGCGTCCTGCATGTGAGCGCCCTCGGGGTTCATCTCCACCACGTCGTCGTAGGCAGGCCCGCACTTGACCCAGTCCTCCATGGACCAGAGCAACTCTGCCTTGTAGAAGGCCACGTCGTACGGCGTTATCCAGGTGCTGGGATCCCCGAGCTGGGGGATGCGGTCCCAGTCCGTGAGGTTCTTCTCGTGGAAGTCGAGGAGGACGTCGTAGGCCTGGATGGCCTTCTCCATGGTGAGCCGGTCGTTCGTGCCTGGCTGGGTGTCCGTGCCCACGGCCTCGCGGTGCCAGGCGAACGCCTGGTTCATGATCATCTCGCGCACGTCCTTCAGGCACTGGTCCTTCTTGTCCTGGGCGTGGCTCTCGGCCGCGAACATCTCGTAGACCGAAGTCATGCGCTTGAGCTCGACGAGCTGATCATCCTTGTTCTTGAGGGAGTTCGTCGCGAACGTGATGTTGTACTGCCAGTCGCAGAACCCGTCGTTCCCGGGCTCCACGGCCATGAGCTTGTGGTAGATGACGATGGCGTCCTTCCAGAAGCCCTGGCTGAAGTAGGCCGTGGCCAGGCTCTCCATGCCCTCGACCGCGAGATCGCCGCCGTACTTGTCGAAGAACTCCCAGGCGTGGTCCGGCGGCTTCACCTGCGAGTACGGCATGTGCATCTCCTTGCGGACCTGCTTCTGGAGCTGCTTGGCGTTCTCGTCCTCGGGGTGCTGCTCGGCGTAGTCCACGACGTCGACGAACTTGTTGAGCGTGCCGTTGAAGTCCTGCATGTTGTACATGCACCACGCCTCCTTGTAGAGGGCGTAGGGGTAGAGCGACGGCGCCACCTCCTGGTACTTCTCCACCTCCTTGTAGAACTTGAGGGCGTTGCCCATGGAGTCGCCCTTGCCCTCCATGAAGTAGTACTCGGCGAAGCTCAGCCAGGCGTGCGGAACGTACTTCGAGTCCGGGTACTCCTTGATGAGGACGTAGTAGACCTCGCGCGCGTTGGACGCGTACGTCTCCTTCTTGTCCGGGTAGGTCTTGGCGAGCTCGTCGAACGCGAACGCGAGGTTGAAGAGCACCACGTCGCGCTGCTCGTAGTCCGGGAAGTCGCGGATCAGGATCTTGTAGTACTCCATGGCCTCGAGGCGGAACTTCTCGCTCTTCGCCTCGAAGTCCTTCATCTGGTCCTCGACCTTCTTGATGAGGGCCGGGTCGGCCGCCTGCTCGGCCTTCCACAGGGTCTCGTCCAGCTCCCTCGCCTTGAAGTGGTACTTCTGCTGGAGGTCGAAGCACTTCTCCGCGAGCTGGTGGAGGGCGACCGGCTTCTTCTCGTCGTCCTCCTTCATGGTCTTCACGAGGGCCTTGGTCGCGTCGAGCGCCTGCAGGAGGAGCTTCTCCTTCTGCTTCTCGACCTCCTTCATCTTGGCCCTCTTCTGCTTGGTCAGCTCGTCCTCGATGTTCTCGATCCCGAACTGCGGTCCCTTCAGGAGATCCGACGGGATCACGGTCTTGCCCTCGACTGCCTGCGGCCCGGCGCCGGCCTTGGCCTTCTTGGCCTGGAAGGCCTTGGCGCCCGACGGGCACGCGGCCATGTCCTGGACGATCCCCTGGTCGAGGCAGGTGTCCTTCGGGATGATGGTCTCCTCGGGCGCAGCCTCCTCGGCCGCCTTGTCCTCGGCCTTGCCCTTTCCCTTGCCCTCGGCAGTGGAAGCGGCAGACGCCGGGCCGCCGACGACCAGCACGGCCAGCGCGGCGAGCGCCGCAGCCAGGAACGACCTTCGAAGCTCGAGGCTCATGGAGTACCTCCCTGCGATCATGTGAGACAGGATCATGTGAGATGCCTTTGCCTCATGCGAGGAAAGGGCGATGCTCCCCTATTTCCAGGGTCAGCGCCCGCACTTGGAGTCGATCAGCTGCCTGTAGAACCCGAGCTCGTCGCGCCAGTACTCGCCGTCGAACGGCCACATCTGGTGCTCGGAGTCGGTCTTGATCTTCTTCGACGCCTTGGTCGCCACCAGGACCTGCTGCTCCTGCAGCGACTTGTCCAGCTGGCCGAGCATGGCGTTGATGATCTCGATCTGTATGGCGGTGGCCTGGTTGAGCAGGTCCTGCAGGTCGGTCACGAGCCGCTCGTACCTGTTCCGCGCCACGTCGCCCGCGTTGTCGATGGCCACGGACTTGGCGGCCGCGATGTCCTGCAGGATCCTGATGCCGATGGAGGCGTTGCGGAACTCGGGCGGCATCTTGTTGAGCCGCTCCTCCTCCTCGTCGAGGACCTTCACGTACTCGAGGTTCCTGAGGAGCTCGCGGTCGCTGAGCGCCGTGTTCAGGATCCGCTTGAGCTCCGGCGAGATGTTCATCTCCTTCTCGCTCTTGATGTCCCTCAGGAACTCGAAGAACGAGATGTTGTCCTCGTACTTCACGAGCTCCTGCTCCAGCTGGTCGCGGATCGGGCCGTACTGCGACACGAACGTGCCGACCGTCTCGTTGGCCTCCTCGTACCAGCAGTTGCCGAAGTAGATGACCGCCTTCAAGACCTGCGACTCCGGATAGAAGGCGTTCTTGAAGTAGGGCGAGTTCAGGGTGTGGATGTTGCCGAGGGCCTTCTGGAAGCCCTGGACCTTCGACTCCTCGCCGACCATGTAGTAGGCCCAGCTCTCCTCGAAGAGCGCGTCGAGCCAGTACTCCGAGGTCTGGGGGATGCGCGACCATGACTCGAGGGCCGAGTCGAAGTGCTCGAGAGTGTAGTACATCCTCGCGAGGCTCAGCCACGCGAGGTCGAGGAACCGCTCCTCCTCGGGCGTCAGGAACACGCGCGGCGTGTTCTCGAACTTGTCCGTGATCTTCTTGAACGACTGGACCGAGTCGGAGGCCTTGCGCTCGCGGACGTAGGTGATGCCGACGAAGAACAGCGAGTGGACGTAGTACTTGGCGTCGGGCGCAACGGCATCGAGGAAGGTCCTGGCCTTCTCGAACTCGCCCTGGTTGTACCAGTAGCGGCCCATCATGTAGAGGAGCTCGTTGTACGTGTCCTTGCGCTCGGGCGTGTCGAAGTCCGCGAGCACGTCGGGCGTGTCGCCGTACTGTCCGGTCAGGCCGATGATGCCGGCCGGCTCGGGCAGGACCGCTGACAGCTGTGCGAGC
>CAZGVR010000227.1:6455-6811 GCA_964528945.1 uncultured Myxococcales bacterium | reverse complement strand
CGTGGCTATTGCCTGCGGCTTCGGGTTTATGATCCTTATGTTTATACCAAAGATTTTCTAAAATACAGGAGTGCCAAACCCATAAAAAAAATTAGCTGGGGGTCCTACCGAAGAATTATTGGTTCCCGCTGGATCCCGGGCATGCCGGCTGCGATCGCCTTCTGAGCCAGCGTTGCGGCGTGCGTCTGGCGGTTACGCGGCAGGGAGATGGCCCAGCCGTTGTTCTGTACGACGAAGACGACCGGGACGTGCCACACGGACGCGAAGTTCAGTGCCTCGTAGAAATCGCCCTGCGATGTTCCTCCGTCGCCGATGAAGGTCATGTCGCCGGGGTTGTGCCGGACGTTCGGCGCCTC
>CAZGVR010000227.1:0-6445 GCA_964528945.1 uncultured Myxococcales bacterium | reverse complement strand
GAGTCTGTCTCGCCGCGCAGCTTGAGCGCGTAGGCTATGCCCACAGCGGGGAGCGTCTGCGAGCCCACTATGATGGAGACGGGCAGCGTCCGTTCCATGCCCTCCCAGACGTTGCCCTCCTCCCAGCCGTTGTGGAACAGGAACGTGTTCTCGAGCGGCTCGCCGCGCATGAGGCGGGCACCGAGCTCCCTGAACGCCCCGACCATCCAGTCGCGCGGTCCGAGCGCGAGCGCCGGGCCGCACACCGCCGCCTCCTGGCCGGTGTTGGGCCCGAAAGTGCCGATCCTTCCCTGACGCTGGAGGTTCAGCATCCTCTGGTCGCCCTCGCGCGCCATTGTCATGGCGCGGTAGAGCCGCACGAGGTCCTGCTCCGGGAGCGACGGATCCAGGGCCGGATCCGCGTTTCCGTCCTGGTCCAGGACGGTCAACCGCTCGATCGTGAAGCTCGCGATCTTCTCCAGAGGCATCGTGTCGTTCTCCCTTTCGTGAGTGCAGATAGTGTGTTTGCACCTGGGGGCAACGGGAGGATGATCGGGTCGACCTCTTGACCGGACGCTGGCCGGGCCGTAGTGGTACGTACACTCGTTGATTGGAGGGTGCCCGAAATGAGGAAGATCACGCGCAGGGAGTTCGTCAAGATAGGCGGAGTCGCTGTCGGAGCGGCCGCGGTCGGGGGTTCGGGGATGCTGGCGGCCTGCGGCGGCAGTGCCAAGGATTTCCCCGTCGTGAGCATGGCTGACGACAAGCTCGTCCTGAAGCTCGCCGACTACCCGATCCTCGCCGAGGTGGGAGGCGGGGTCCTGTTCCAGGTGCAGAACAACACCGAGAACGTGGTGGTCATGCACCTCGAGAGCGGGTACGTCGCGACCGGGGCTCGTTGCCCCCACAAGGGCTGCAGCGTGAGGTGGCAGAAGGACAGGGGCCTGCTGGTGTGCCCTTGCCACAAGTCTGAATACAAGCCCGACGGGACGAACGTGCGCGGCCCGGGCTGGGGCAAGCCCATGTCCGTCGAGCAGTTCGGCAAGAACCTTACGAAGTACAACGCGATCGTCGAGGGCGACTCCGTGATCGTGACGAGGATCGACGCCTAGTCGAGGCCTAGGGCAGCGACAGGAAGCCCGGCCCGAATGTCATGCGACCGCCGAGGTGCCCCACCAGAGGCACGAGGACAAGCAGCGCCCCCAGGAGTATGGCGTAGGCCCAGGCCAGCGCCTGGATCCACCTCTTCTCGAGCACGATCCTGATCAGCAGCGCCACGGTCAGCATTGCAAGAGCAGCGATGCCTGCTGCCTCGTGAGGGTCGACCAGCGCTTTCATCTGGGGATTCGACTCGAACGGGCCCGAGTGCACGATCCCTGTAGCGACGGCCGCTGCGGCCGCCACCGTGGCGGCCGCCAGCACGGCGAGGTCGATGCGGCCGGTCTGCGGCCTGCGAAGCCTGAGGATGGCGAAGGGGAGAGCGAGCACGGACCACGCTATGGCGAAGTGGACTATGGGCGGGTGGAGCCTGCCGATCAGCTCGACCATGCCCGAGGGCCGGCCGCCGGCGTCGGCGTCGGCGTCACCGGCAGGGCCTCCGGCCATGTCGCTCTCGGTGTAGTCGCCCTCGTCGAGCGAGACCACGCCGCCCTCCGCCTCCCTGGACGAACCCTTGCCGTCTGCCCGCGCCGTTCCTGCGACCACGAGCGCCAGGAGGGCCGCGGCTCTGGCCACGATGGGCCTTGGCGCCGCCTCAGACGAGGAAGCATGCATTGTTCTCCTCCAGCCATGCGGGGTATTTCTTGAGGTTCTTTGTGGCTGGGCCGTTCTTCACGTAGCCCCATGGGTTGAACCTGGAGCCGTGGCAGGGGCACCGGATCTCCTTCCAGCTCTTCCTGTACTCGACCGTGCACTTCTGGTGCGAGCACACAGGGCTCACGGCCGCCAGCTTGTCCTCTCCGGCCCTGATCACGAGCAGCTTGAGGGAGCCCTTCTTCAGGCTGACCACGGTCCAGCCGCCAACCGCCTTCAGGGCAGACACCTTCTCGAGCGGTACCGAGATCTTCTTGCCGGCTGCGGCCGTTCGTTCCAGAGAGAGAACTGCGGCAGCGCCCAGCCCGGCGATCCCGAGCTTGCCCATGAATGACCGCCTCCCCATGGTCGGGGCGCATCGAATCGTCCTGCTCTTCATCCCTTGCCTCGTTCGTCGAGGGTTCGATCACCCTATAGGCCGCCCCGGCATCCGCGCCACTCGCAAGTCTCCCCGGGGGTGGATTGCATCACGGCATCTGGATCGAGATTGACAACTCGGACGCCGGTCCTATTGTGCTTTCGATTCGAGCCGTTGTCCATTTTCTTTTCGATGGTTCGGGCGCTAGGAGGATGCACCGATGGCAGGAAAGCCGAAGGAGGGGAAGCGGGTACGCGGGGCCTCGAGGGCCGCGGAGGACATGAAGTCGCTGCTCGAAACGCTCGAGCGATGGCAGCAGATGGAGAAGGCCACGGTTGCGCTCACCGCGAAGATCGCGAAGGGCACGGACAACGTGCTCGTGAAGACGCTGATGGACATCATCCAGCAGGACTCGAAGATGCACTTCAAGGTGCAGCGCGTGATCGTCGAGAGCCTGACCGCGCAGGCCTTCCACCTCACGCCGGAAGAGCTTGGTGCGATGTGGGAGCTGATCGACGCCCATGCGCAGCTCGAGAAGCAGGCCATCGTGCACGCCGAGGAGGCTCTCGCCAACTGCAGGCTCTTCCCGCAGCGCCAGCTTCTGCAGTACCTCCTCGACGACGAGAGGAAGCACGACCGGATCCTCGGCCAGCTCGCAGACCTGAAGCGCCGGATATATCCCTACGCCTGATCCGGTCCGCGACCGCCCAGGCATCGGCGGGAAAGGCCGTTGACCGGCTGTCCCGTCTTGCAAAAAGGCAAGCTACTCAATATCATGTGGCCCACCCTGCGGGGGGAATGCCTCGTCGTGACTCCTGCCGCAGGGCCCCGGAACGCACGGATCTGCAACGGAGGATCGTACGGCCAATCCCATCCACATAGATGTGCACGGGGCCACCGATCTGGGAATGATGCGCGAGGGTAACGAGGACAACTTCCTCGTCGCGGACCTCTCGTCCCACCGTGTCGGGATTGTGCCGGAGGTGGAGAGCCACGACCTGCGCTCCCCGGGAGGTACCCTGTTCCTGGTGTGCGATGGCATGGGCGGTGCGCTCGCGGGCGAGGTCGCCTCGAAGATGGCCGCCGACACGATCCTGCAGACGATGTGTCGCGAACCCTTGCCGTCCACTCACCGCAAGCTCGTCCGTCGCATGGACAGGGCGATCAAGGAGGCATCCAGGGCCATCTTCACGTCCTCCCGGCGGAACATGAAGCAGCGTGGCATGGGCACGACCATCACCGCATCCGCCCTGATCGACGGGCGGCTGTTCATAGGCCAGGTCGGGGACAGCAGGGCCTACATCATGAGGGCGGACGAGATCTTCCTGGTCACCAAGGATCAGTCGCTCCTGAACCAGCTCATCGAGGCGGGGCAGATCAAGCCGGAGGATGCCAAGGACTTCGAGTACCAGAACGTCATCCTCCAGGCCGCCGGCACG
Source organism: uncultured Myxococcales bacterium (assembly GCA_964528945.1). Classification (GTDB taxonomy): domain Bacteria; phylum Myxococcota_A; class Polyangia; order DRWM01; family DRWM01; genus CAZGVR01. The sequence goes on along the minus strand of CAZGVR010000227.1, from coordinate 2,857 downwards.
CAGGAGAACATCACCCCCGAGTTCACGTTCGTGGATCTCCGCAAGGGCGACATCCTGTGCATGTGCTCGGACGGTCTCCATGGAATGGTCGGCGATGACGTCATGGCGTACACGATCCTCAACGGAGGGTCGCTGCCGGATGGCTGCAAGGACCTGATCGCCCAGGCCAACCGCAACGGCGGACACGACAACATCAGCGTCATCCTGGCCCGCTTCACGGGGGATGCTCTTCCCGAGGCTGTCGGCGAGAGGATCCTCTACCAGACGGTCGAGGTCGAGGAGACCGACGAGGATCTCGAGGCAGAGCCATCTGCCGGGACTCCCGCTTCGCCCGAGCAGTCCGCGCAGGCTGTCGTCGAGCGGGTACCCGGGGACGACGCTGCCGTTGCCCCCGCAGCATGGGCCGACGAGGATTTTCCGGAGATCACCAGGGGCTGATGCGCGGCTTCCGCGTTGCCGGGTGCGCCCTCGATGCCCTGCTCGTGGGCGGCTGGCTCACGGTGGCGTGCGGATGCGGGCTCCTTGGCGCGGGCGGCCCACCCGACAGGCTGCCGTCCGGTATCCCCGGTCCCTTCCACGAGGAGGACCGGCTCGTCCTGTGCCTTGACGATCTCCGCCTCGACGGCCCGGCCTCGAGAGGCACGCCTTCGGAGGGCGATTTCCTGGGCCTGTGCGCGGCGGGTGGGAGGGAGGCGAACCCCTGCGCAACGGACGACGCGTGCGGGCGCGGGGAGATGTGCGTGTGCGGCAGGTGTCGCACCCCGGCCTGCAGGTCCAACGACGACTGCCCTCACGGTCTCGAGTGCCACATGCAGGCCCGTAGGTGCATGGAAAGCTGCGTGGACGATGCGGGGTGCCCCGCCGGGCAGCGTTGCGATCCCACGACGCTGGGGTGCGCATGGTCGTGCGACTCGGACGCCGGATGTCCCTACGGGGAGGTCTGCTCCGCGAGCCGCGGGCTGTGCGCCAGCATCCCCTGCGGCGACACCACGTGCTCGCCCGGACGTGCGTGCGACTTGCAGCGTAGGATCGCGGAAGTTGGCGAGCCGGCCCTGGTCGAGGTGGGTGGCGAGTGGCTGCTGTGGGCAACCGTGACGGGAGTGGGAGTAGTGATGTTCCGGGAGCCTCCGGGGGGGATGACCGGTTCGCTCGCCTGGCGGTCCGACGGGGCGGGCCCCGTGTTGGAGCCGGGCCTCCGGGATGCATCGGTGGCGCAGGCGGCCGGCGGCCTGGTGCTCGTGGCTGGCGACGAGGCCGGCACAGCGATCCACGCGTTCGAGGGCGTGGATGGTATCGCTTGGAGCCCTCTGGGCGACGGGACCGCGCTCGTCGCCTCGGAGACCGGGTGGGAGGCCGGCCTGATCGGCCGGCCCTCCATCGCCGCGGTGGCTGACGGGTGGCTCGTCTCGTAAGAGGGCGGCGGCGGCAGCGGGATAGGGATGGCGCTCCTCGCCGAGGACGGCCATGCGACGCGGATCGGCACGGCCGATCCCCTGATCTCGCCCAGGTACGCGGCGACCCCGGACAGCTGGTTGGATGTATCGCTGGTCGGGTCGCCTGCCGTCTTCGTGCAGGCGTGCGAGGGCCGATCCCTGGGAACCGCGCTGCTGTTCCAGGGGTTCGGCGTCGAGTCCCTGTCGGTCGATGCCGCGGGCAGCGATCCGCCCGACGCCAACTCCTCGATCGGCTATGCCCGGCTCGAGGACGACGGGAGCGCTTCGGTGGATCCCTGGAACCCGTTCTTCACGACCATGGCCGGCATCGGTGTCACCAGGTCAGAGCGCGGCCCCGCGATCGCCTGCCGTCCGGGCTCTGGCTGGGTGCTCGTGTACGAGATCGCCGACTCGGGATCCGGGCTATCCAGGGGTCTTTTCCTGGCGTTACCATATTGACGGTGTTCCACTATTCACTGGGACCGCCGGCTGATGAGCAATTGCGCGTGGATTCACCCGGCGATTGCCAACACCCCATTCAATCAAGGGTATTGCGGTCACGATGACGGTGGCAGTCCCGTGGCACGGGCGTTGGCAATCGTATTGCAATCTATTTCGAGGAAGGGTAAACAGCCTTGACTGTCGAGAGAGTTCCAGGTCTTATCTACACGTTTCAGCGCATCCCATCCGCAAGAGCGGTAGCGAGGTGTGAAGTGCAGAGAACACCAAGGACAATGTTGGCCTTCGCCGCGCTCGCGGCGGTGCTCGCCTCCCGGCCCGCATGGCCGCAGGTGGAAGGTGCAGCGCCTGCCGAGCAGCCGGTGGCCGAGGAGGAGGCGGCGGGGGCCGTCGTCGTCGAGGCCGTTCCAGCGGAGGCGGCCGAAGAAGCCGAGCCAGCGGCACCTGCAGTGGCGGCCCCCACGGAGGGCACGGTGAGCGCCACGGCCGAAGCGTCGGTCGATGTGAGCGCCGAGGGCGCCGCTGGCGCGGAAGTCGCACTGGAGGCCCAGGCCCCGGCGGCCAAGCCGGCGGTCTGGCGGAACACCCTGTTCGTCTACGAGAACGCCCTCTCGGCCTACAGCTTCGACAAGAGCGCGGAGCTGACCTACAACCCCTACTACGTGATGTCCTACAGGTTCGCCCCGCGGTTCTACCTGTACAAGGGGCTCTCGGTCAGGCTCGACTGGTCCCTCGAACAGGAGCTCACGAACTCCGACTCGACGACGAAGAGGCACGAGATCTTCTGGAGCGACCTGACGGTCGACTTCGTGTGGGGCGCAGCGGCCAAGATCCCGAAGGCGGAGATCGCCTTCACGCCCAAGATAGGGTTCACCCTCCCGGCCAGCAAGGTCAGCCAGTCCCGCACCCTGTACCTGGCGATCGCGCCCGGCTTCGACTTCCTGAAGACTTTCAACGTCCCCGGC
>CAZGVR010000226.1:3125-6834 GCA_964528945.1 uncultured Myxococcales bacterium | reverse complement strand
CCCGGACAGGCGGCGCCCCTCGTCCAGCCGCCACGCCCCGGCCGCCGGCCGTCCGGCCCCATTCGCATGAGGAGAATATGCCAGGATGTTGGCTGTTCTGTCAACGCGAACAAGGACCGGCCTCCTGCTGGCCCGGGATCCCGTTCGTGTCGTCGACGGCGGATGTCGCCACGACGCTCAGGCGCTCGACTTCTCGGTCTCCCAGTCGGGAAACAGCAGAACGGCCGGATGCACCTTGAGTGCTCTCGCCAGCCTCTTCGCCCTCTCGACGCCCAGCGCGATGCGCCCCTTCTCGATCGCCGACAGGATGGGCTGGGACAATCCCGCCCGCTCGGCCAGTTCGGACTGGGAAAGCTCCTGCAGTTCTCGCGTCACCCGGACGGCGTCCCCGACGGTGAGACTCGCATATCTACGAGCGGACCTGAATCCCGCCTTCGCCATCATTTCCTCCTTCCCCTCCCTCCCGGCCGGCATCCAGCACGACCATAGCCCAGCTCGGCCGCGGATTGCGATGGGACGGTCGAAGAAACGGAAAGGCAGCACGGCCTTGACCCGGACGCCGCGACAGCCGGACGCTCAGGCCCCCAGGGTGATCAGCATCGTGAACCACGAGTCCGGCACGTCGTCGCACTCCATGACGGTGTATTGCGTCGCCTCCGAGACGATCACGTCGTAAGAAGGCGACCACCCGACGTTCTCGAACCCGCCGTCGAAGATCAGCGCGTCCTCTCCCGAGTACCAGATCTCGATCGCGGCCCTCTCCACGGCCCCGCACCAGTCCTCCTCCGGTACGCAGAAGCCGGTCCGGACCTCGGGCTCGAGCGGCTGGTACCACCCGAGCGGCTCCCAGCCCGGCGGCGAGAGCCAGCTCGAGTCGAGCGCCGCCAGCAGCAGGTGCCCACCGCCGGGCTCCCCGATCGTTAGGAACCTGTTCTCCCACCACGGCCTGTCCAGCACGAACCTCACCACCACGACCTGCCCCACGTAGAGCGGCATGTTCATCTCAGGCGTCGTCTCCATGCCGAGGGAGTGGCTCTCGTGTACCCCGGCCTCGGTCGTGCACGCGAAGTTCACGGTGACGTCTCCGCCCGTCCCGACGATCTCCCTCACCTGGCAGTCGAGGGCGACCATGCCCTCCCCGGCCGGCGGCTCGATGTCGATCCGCCACGTGGCCGACGCCCCGGCCGACGGCTCGCAGGCAGGGCCGTCCGCAGGCGGATCGGGCGGTGGATCCGTCGTCCAGTCGGCGCCCGTGTCGTGGCCGGTGTCTGCCGCCGTGTCCGCGGCCGTGTCGACGCCCGTGTCTGCCGCCGTGTCGGCGGCCGTGTCGACGCCCGTGTCCGCGTCGGTCCGGCCGCTTGCCCTGCCTCCGCTCGCGTAGCACGCGGAGAGGGCTAGCGCCTGCAGGCAGGCCGTGAGCGCCATGCCGTCGCAGCGCCTCACGACTCTGCCCCCTCGCACGGTCCGCGCCTCATGAAAGTGGAATCCATCCCGACATTGCGCTCACCTCGGACTGACCCGAGGCAGGATCCGGTTCCAGCGCGCGAACGTCCGCCTCGCGTACTCGAGCCGCTCCCGTACGGTCGGGTAGCGCGCCTTGAACCAGCGCACCAGCTCCGCCGTCTCCCTCACCTCTGCCTCGGTCGGGGGGCGGCTGACCCTCTCCATGAAGACCTCCACGGGCAGCGGCTCCTCGACGAGACGCTCGATGCCCGGGGCCAGCCTCTGCCGGCTCACGGCTTTCCCCCGCCGGCCTTCAAGGCCTCTATCAGCCTGATGTCGGCCACGTCCCTATCCCGCACGGCCCAACGCTTTGTCAGGACCAGGTCGTCAAGCGAGGGCACGGCAACGGCCGTCTTCTCGTCGTAGGCGAGCAGGAGCCTCCGCTCCCAGACGTGGTCGAACGACACGCGGACTCCGTCCACGGTCGCCACGTGTCGGGCGACGAGCACGTCGATGTGCTCGTCGTTCTCCAGCACGTAACGCCCCTGTTGCCGGGCCTCGCCTGGCCCGCACGAGGGAACGAGATCCAGCACGGCAAGGGCCTGGTTCAGGGACTCGATGTCGTCGATGTGCACCCAGAAGTCGTAGTCGGCAGTGAGGACGGGCAGTCCCAGGGCGACCATTGCCCTGCGGCCGATCAGGAGGGCCCGGACACCCGCTCCCTGGATCGACGAGAACAGGACCTGCTCGTCGAACGCGGATCCCTTCATGCTCCGCAACTATAGCCCAGCTCCCGCGGCGATTGCGAGGGGCCGGAGCAGGATCCCGGCCTTGACCTCGCCGGCAGGCGGCGGTAGTAATACCTCGAGGAGTAAGAATCGAATGCGCGTCACGTCCAAGGGCCAGGTCACGATCCCGCAGGGGATCAGGAGGAAGCTCGGCATCGTCCCGAGCAGCGAGGTCGATTTCGTGATCGAGGGGAACGCCGTGCGCATCGTTAAGTCCCGGCGGCGGAGGGGATCGTCGCGGGGCGAGTCGGTCGTGCGGCGGCTCGGCGGGACCGCCGGGACGTCCATGACCACCGACGAGATAATGGCCCTCACGCGCGGCCGATGACCCCGGTCCTGGTCGACAGCAACGTCATCCTGGACGTGGCGACCGGCGATCCGATGTGGTCGGAGAGGTCCGCAGCCGCCCTCGCGAGGGCTGCGGACGAATCCTCCCTCGTGATCAATCCGATCGTCTTCTCCGAGATCTCCATCGGCTACCGGACGATCGAGGCCCTGGAGCAGGCAGTCCCACCGGATGTCTTCAGGAGGGAGCCCCTCCCTTACGAGGCGGCGTTCCTGGCTGGCAAGTGCTTTCTTGCATACAGGCGCCGCGGAGGAACGAGGCGCTCTCCACTTCCCGACTTCTACATCGGCGCCCACGCGGCTGTCGCGTCCTACCGCCTGCTCACGCGAGACGCGAGCAGATACCGCACGTATCTCCCCAACCTGGCGCTCCTCACGCCTTGACCACGGACAGACACTTTTCGATGACCCTCTCGACGTGCCACGCTGGAGATCGTCTCGCCATTTGACCGTCCGTCGACGCGTACAATCGGGGTGTGGGGTCGCTACCGCGAGACCGGAGGCAGGATCCGGTTCCATCCGGCGGACGTCCGCCAAACCTGGAAATCCTTTCGATCGTAGCCAAATCAATTCCGGCATCCCCTCGGACCGTGCCCTTGATGCACGCAACCCAACCACTGCCCCAATCAAACTCGCGTTCACGAAGCCCACCGAGTGGGCCCAGGTGCGCCCAAGCGTGCCTTGCCCGACCCGCTCCTCAGGTACTAGACTGTTCCTCGAATGCACCGTCACCTCCCGGCGCCCTTGCCGCTCCTGCGAGCGATCACGACTGCGTTCCTCGCGGCCGTGCTCCTTCCCGGGTGCGCGCTCCGGTTCGGATCCGACCCTGTCGGGCCGCCCGATGCCGACGCAGGGGACGCGTCCGACCTCGCGGAGACGGACGCGCCCGACCAGGATGCGCTGCCCGACTCGCCCGATGCGCCGGACAACGGCGACATGGCCGGCGAGGACCCGGATGCCGCAGGCGACCCCGACGCCGCGGAGGACATCCCGGCCGAAGGACTGATCCGAGACGAGAACGAGGAGCTGCACACACTCGTTCCCGACCACGCCATGGCGGGGTTGAGACGCCTGTCTTGCTGGAGCATTCCGATGTCCGATAGAACGGCCTTGAAGAAGTCCGATTCGTCCAG
>CAZGVR010000226.1:0-3115 GCA_964528945.1 uncultured Myxococcales bacterium | reverse complement strand
GGGGTCATGCCAGGCGACTGCGACGACGCCGATCCGGACGTGAACCCGGCCGCGGCCGAGGCGTGCGGCAACGCCGTGGACGACGACTGCGACGGGCGGACTGACGTGGAGGACCACGACGCTGACGGCTACGACTCCGCGGCCTGCGGCGGCCCTGACTGCGACGACTCGGACCCTGGCGTGCACCCGGCCGCGGCCGAGGTCAGGAACGGCAAGGACGACGACTGCGACGGGACCATGGACGCGGGCCTGGTCCTGCCCGGAGAGATCGTGATCTCGGAGATAATGATGGATCCGGCCGCCCCGCTCGTGGACACCTCGGCCGAGTGGTTCGAGGTGACCAACGTGTCGCAGTTCCTCGTGGATCTCGCGGGCTTCAGGGTCCTGGACCTGGGCACCGACAGCCACGTGATAGCCTCGAGCCTCGTGGTCCCTGCCGGCGGCCGCGCCCTGCTCCTCAGGAACGCGGATCCGGCCTCGAACGGCGGCCTGGACGCCGGATACGACTACTCGGGCTTCCTTCTGGACAACACCATGGACGAGATCGTGCTCGCGGACGGCACGACCGAGATCGATCGGGTCGAGTACTCGACCGCGGGCGGCTGGCCGGTCACGGCCGGCTATGCCATGAACCTCTCGGCAGGGGCAATGACCGCCTCAGCGAACGACCTCGTGGGGAGCTGGTGCACGCCGCCGTCCTCGTACTCGTTCTCGACCGGCAACCGCGGCACGCCGGGCACGGTCAACGTGGATTGCCTGGGCGCCCCGGCCATTGATCGCCTGGCGCCGGCGAGCGGCTTCGCGATCGGCGGGGTGGAGACCATCATCTACGGCACGCGGCTCACGGCCGCCTCCGAAGTCACGTTCGGCGGGATCCCGTCGGCCTCGTTCTCGGCGCTGAGCGACACCACGATCCGCGCGTACACGCCGACCGGCCCGGCGTCCAGGGTGGACGTCACGGTCACCTCGCCCGCAGGATCCTTCACGCTCGCGGGCGGGTTCGTGATGACCGGCACTGCCTCGGCCTTGGACGCGTGCGCGCTCGCGTGGCCCTGGGACATCGCCGCCTTCAGGCTCGTGCCCACGGGCCCGATCCTCGGCCTAGTGCTCGAGGCCGGGGTCACGGAAGCGGCCGGCCCGGGAGCCGGGATCCTGGCCGAGGTGGGCATGGGCCCGGTAGGCACCGACCCTTCCAGCGCGCCGGGCTGGGAGTGGACCCGGGCGGCCTACGCCGCGGACATGGGATCGGAGGACCTGTTCTCGGCGGCAATGACACCGTCGGCCTCCGGCGTCTTCTCGGTCGCGTACCGCGCGAGCATGGACGATGGCGTGAACTGGCTCTACTGCGACGCGGGGGCCGGGACCTCGGACGGGTTCTCCACGAGCGACATGGGGACCATCACGGTCCTCTGAGGGAGCACGCGGAAGGGGCGGCCCGCGGCCTCAGCGCTTGGTGATGACCACCCGGCTCATGACGACCGGCGTCTTGGGCTTGTCGCGGCCGTCGACCGGTACCCTCGCGATCGCCTTGACCACGTCCATGCCCGAGACGACCTCGCCGAAGATCGTGTGCTTGTTCGTGAGGTGAGGCGTGGGGCCTTCGGTGATGAAGAACTGGCTGCCGTTCGTGCCCGGGCCCGCGTTCGCCATGGCGAGCAGCCCGCCGCGGTCGAACTTGAGCGTGGCGTGGAACTCGTCCTCGAACCTGTAGCCAGGCCCGCCCGTTCCCGTGCCCAGGGGGCAGCCGCCCTGGATCATGAAGTCCGGGATCACCCTGTGGAAGACCAGGCCGTCGTAGAACCTCGACGACTTCTTCTGCCCGGTCCTGTCGGTCCAGGGCTTGGTCCCATCGGCGAGCCCGGTGAAGTTGGCAACGGTCTTGGGCGCCTTGTCCGTAAGCAGCCGGATCTCGATCTTGCCCATGGTCGTCTCGAATGTGGCGAAGGTCTCTTCCTGCGGCATGTTTGCCTCCTCGCGGTAGTGCGATGGGCAGACTAGCCCAGATCGCGGACGGGTGGAAGCGCCCGGCTTCGCGAGCCGCGCCCCGCATGGCGGTCGGGGGCCCCGGGTTCGATCAGGGACACCCCCTAGGCCAGCAGCATGCCCGCGATCCAGAGGGCCATGCCTGCCACGAACACGCCCACGCATACCACGGCAGGCCTGCGCTGCACGACCAGGTCGCGGTCGAGCCCGACCAGGATGAAGCCGGCGCACGCGCCCAGCCATGAAAGGAACCCGACCAGGAGGAGCACGGACCACATGGGATCCGGCTGGGGGTTCCAGGCGAGCAGCTCGGCGTGCCGCCGCATGCGCTCCGCCTCGGTGAGGTCGCGGTCGACCGGCGCCGGCGGCAGCCTGGCCATGAGCCGCGCGATCCTGTCGTCCACCTCGGCGAGCCGCTCCTCGTGCGGCGTGTAGAAGGATCGGGCCCCGAGTATGGCCGCGCGGATCGCGCGGTAGGCCTCGAGGGCCCGGTCCGTGTCGCCGGCGAGCTCGGCCTTCCTCCCCAGCTGCCAGAGCCGGTCCATGGCGGCCTCGTTCCACGGGTTGAGCGGCGTGTAGGCCCGGGCCGCCCTGCGGAAGAGGAACAGGGCGTCGTCCGTCCTGCCGGCGGCCAGGCTCTCCTCGGCGGCCGCGAGGGCCGCGCGCGAGGCGAGCAGCACCTTGACGTAGAACGCGCCGCCCACGACCAGCGTGACGACGAGGACCATGAGGGCGGTTCGCCGCCAGCCGCCGGCCATCAGACCAGGTCCCTGCGCGAGAAGACGATCGTGGCTGCCAGGAGGCACGCCACGACGTAGGCGAGCCCGTAAGCCGTGGTCGCCAGCGCGTACGAGGGCTGCACGAAGGCTCCGTGGACGCTGGCCCACTCGCCGCCCACGACCCGCCCGGATGGATAGAAGAGGTACAGGTTCGGGAAGATGGCGGCCGCGGCCTTGAGCAGGCCGGGCATCACCTTGATCTGCTGGGCCCTCAGGAAGATCTCGAGCGTGTCCAGGTTCCGGCCCACCACGAACACGCCCAGGGTGAGCACCCCGGAGAGGAAGGGCGTGGAAAAGCTCGAGAACAGCATTGCCACGGCCACGACGACCAGCACCTCGACGTACACGAGGAG
>CAZGVR010000225.1:0-6837 GCA_964528945.1 uncultured Myxococcales bacterium | reverse complement strand
GCATAGGCCCAGCCGCCGCTCTTCACCTCCTGGCAGGCGATCCTCTCGTTGACGTAGGTGGCCGTGGGGCAGCACTTGCCCGCCGCCGCGGCCTTGGGCTGCTTCTCGCCTCCCGCCTTCACCGAGAAGCCGAGACCCACGCCGACCACGACCAGCGCCGCCAAAGCCACGACACCCAAGGTCCTGAATCCGCCCGCTCCGCCGAACATCGATCCGATCGCCCCGCTGCTCTTCATTGGAATCCTCCTGTGGATGCGTGAAGACCGTATCACGGCCGCCGGGACGCGGCCAGGCGCCTAAGCCATGGCGACTCCCATTCGCAAGCTGCCGTCGACGATAGCCCACGTGAGCCCGGAGGTTCAAGGCGATGGACGAGAAGAGGTGGTCAAAGGTTGAGAACGAGCGGGACGCCAGGCGTGAACACGTGGCCGCCAGCCAAGAGCACCGTGGTTCGCTGGTGCTCGCGGTTCGCCCTGGAGGGAATCGGCAGAAGTGCGCTCCTGGTTCGAGCGATCCGCGTCATGCGGATCTCGTGAACGAGTGCCACTGGGCGGTGTGTGTACGAGGGCCTCGAGCGGCCGACAAGGGCCGCCCGCAGCCTCGAGGAACCAGGGAGTTTGATTAGGGCGATGGTTGGTAGATATAATATAGTTTCCAGGCTGTCCAGGATCCGACGAGACGGAGGGCGAATAGCCGGTTTGCGCGTTCCGCAAGGTCGCCTGGCCACGGCCGAGCGCAGGTTGGGGGTCGCCGTTTCCGTGGGGCATCTCGTTCCCAAGTACCACTATGCCGGGCAATGATGGCGGGCTTCCGCTGGCTTCGTGGATGGCTCGGCTTGACGTATCGTGGAGAATGGAGTGGAGTCCCGCCATCGCAGATGAAGGGAGTACGAGAATGAGCCGCAAGGGAATCTCGCTGCTGGTCGCCGGAGCCGCCATGCTCGGGTGTGGCGCGGGCATGGTCGCTCACCAGACGCTCGAGTCGAGGGCGTTCGCCCAGGCGGCGCCGGGGACGGGCCAGTGGGAGCACGTCTGCATCGAGCTGCAGGAAACCGACTTCATGGCCACCCCGATCGCGCAGGCCCTGGGCAAGCAGGGCTTCGAGATGGCGGCCATGTCGAGCCACTTCGTCCCGGAGATTGGCGGGGACTCGAGGTACCATGCCTGCTTCAAGCGCCCGGCGGTCTATATGGACGGCGGCCCGACCATCACGCCTCTGCCCGCGGCGGCGCAGTAGGGCACGCTCACCCGGCCTCGACCTCGGCCACGTCGAGGCCCATGAGCCTCGCGGTCCTGCACTGCCGACCGTCGGCGGACAGGAACCTGTCGCAGCAGGCGACAATGGCCGACCCGACGTGGATCGCGTCGAGGGCGCGGAGCGATCCGGTCTCTATGGCCTCGATGCTCTTCCCGAGGACCGCGTGATCCACGGGAACGACGGTCGCCTGCTCCATGTCGGCCGCGAATTCCGATCTCAGCCGTTCGTACTGCCTTCGCCTCAGGCCGCCCTCGTCGAGACGCCTCCGGAGCGCGGACACGACCTCAGGGACGCCCACGACGCTGGAGATCACCTCGTCGCACGACCTGCACAGGTCCACGACCTCTGCGGTGCCAGGCTCGAGGACGTACCGCTTCACCAGCGCGGAGGGATCGACGTAGAGCCTCATCGGCCACCCCGCCTGTCTTCGAGAATGGCCCTGCTGAGCGAGACACCGCCGAGATCGAGCGGACTTGCGGAACGCCAGCGATCCATGCGTCCCTCGCGCGCCGGCGAGATGATGGCGGAAGGCCTGCCGTGACGCGTGACCTGGAGAGTCTCCCCGGACTCCACCATGTCGAAGAAGCGCCTGGCGTTGTTGCGCAGCTCGGTGAAGGTCACGGTCCTCATGAGGGCCTCCTGGTCTTTCTGACATTCTACTGTACGTTCGGCTGACATCAAGCCCTCCTCGCGCGACCTGGCGCGGAATCGCCGCGACGGGCGCCGGGGTTTCCCGCGGCGATCGCGGCCGGACGGTCGAGGGCGGCCGAGCCGCACCCTATCTCATGATCCTGACGTGCGCCCACCGGCGGATCATGGCGCTTGCCAACGATCGATCGTTTGACTACTTTATGCACGCCATGATCCCGCGATACTCGACGCCCGAGATGACCCTGCTGTGGTCGGACGAGAGCAGGTTCCAGGCCTGGTTCGAGGTCGAGATCGCGGCCTGCCGGGCGATGGAGAAGACCGGCAAGGTGCCGTCGGGCACCGCCGACAGGGTCGTCTCGGCCGTGAAGAGGCTCGACCCGGCCAGGATCCTCGAGATCGAGGAGCAGACCAGGCACGACGTCATCGCCTTCCTCACGCACGTGGAGGAGCAGGCGGGCGAGCCGGCGCGCTGGCTCCACCTTGGCATGACCTCGTCCGACGTGCTGGACACGGCGTTCGGCATGCTGCTGAAGCGGTCGGGAGAGACGATCCTCGGCGAGCTGCGCAGGCTTCGCGAGGCGCTGCGCGAGCAGGCCACCATGCACCGGCACACCATGCTGACCGGCAGGACCCACGGGATCCACGCGCAGCCCGTGACCCTGGGGCTGGTCCTCGCCATCTGGTACGACGAGACCGGACGATCGGCCGAGCGCATCCGCCGGGCGGTCAAGGACGTGTCCGTGGGCAAGCTGAGCGGGGCGGTCGGCACGTACAGGTACCTGACCCCTGCGGTCGAGAGGGACGCCATGGCCAGGCTGGGCCTCCAGCCCGCGCCGGTATCGAACCAGATCGTGCAGCGCGACAGGCACGCGCACTTCTTCGCCACGCTCGCGATCCTGGCCGGGACGCTGGAGAAGGTGGCCCTCAACCTGAGGCACCTGCAGCGCACCGAGGTCTCGGAGGCGTTCGAGCCGTTCGGCCGCGGCCAGAAGGGCTCGTCGGCCATGCCGCACAAGCGGAACCCGATCCTGAGCGAGAACCTGTGCGGGCTAGCGCGGCTCGTGCGCGCGTACGCCGACGCCTCCATGGAGAACATCGCGCTCTGGCACGAGCGCGACATAAGCCACTCCTCGGCCGAGCGCGTGATCGCGCCGGACGCGACCACGGCCCTGCACTTCATGATCCGGCGGCTGACCGGCGTGATCCGCGGGCTCGAGGTGGACCGCGACCGGATGCGGAAGAACCTTGATCTGACCTCGGGCCTGATCCACTCGGAGGGCGTGCTGCTGGCGCTCGCCGAGAGCGGCATGGACCGCCAGAAGGCGTACGTGCTGGTGCAGAAGGCCGCCATGGCCGTGAGCCGGGGCAAGGGCAGGTTCGTGGACCTGCTGCTCGGTGATCCGGAGATCGTGCGGAGGCTGGGGCGCAGGAAGGTGAAGGCCCTCGTGGACCACAGGGGCAGCCTGGAGCACGTGGACGAGGTCCTGGACAGGGTGCTCGGAAAGACCCATCAGAGGCCGTGAGGCCGAGGAGGTCCCCGTCGTGGACAGGAAGACGCTAGAGAGCGCGCTCGCGTGGACGATCGGCGAGACCTCGCTTCCCGGCCTGGGCGAGCCAAGCCGCGGCAAGGTGAGGGACAGCTGGGTCGTGGATGGAAGGCGGGTCATCGTCACGACGGACAGGATAAGCGCCTTCGATCGGGTGCTGGGCACGATCCCGTACAAGGGAGCCGTCCTCAACCTGATCTCCAGGTTCTGGTTCGACATGACCGCCCTGCGCGTGCCGAACCACGTGATCGAGGTGCCGCATCCGAACGTGCTCGTGGCGCGCGACTGCAAGCCGCTTCCGGTGGAGATGGTGGTCCGCGCGTACGTGACGGGCGTGACCTCCACGTCCATCTGGACGCACTACGCGGCCGGGTGCCGCGACTTCGCGGGCAACCCGCTGCCCGACGGGATGGTCAAGAACCAGAAGCTCGAGCGGCCCATACTCACGCCAAGCACCAAGGCCGAGCACGGCGAGCACGACGAGACCGTCTCGAGGGCGCAGGTGATCGAGCGTGGGATCCTGGACGCGGCCACCTTCGATCGCATCGCGGACATGAGCCTCGCCCTGTTCTCGACCGGCGTGGACTGGGCTTCGCGGCGCGGCCTGATCCTCGTGGACACCAAGTACGAGTTCGGCCGCACGCCGGACGGCGAGATCCTGGTCATAGACGAGATCCACACGCACGACTCGTCCAGGTACTGGATGGCCGATTCCTACATGGACAGGATCGGACGAGGCCAGGAGCCCGAGGGGCTCGACAAGGAGTACGTGCGGCGCTGGCTCAAGGAGGAGCGCGGCTACACCGGCGACGGGCCGGTCCCGCCCATCCCGGACCACGTCAGGGTGGAGGCCGCCTCGCGCTACATAGCGCTCTACGAGCTGATAACGGGAAAGACCTTCGACCCCGGGCAGGGCTCCCCGCTGGAGCGGCTGGCGGCATGGGCCGTGACCCTGAACAACTCTGCAGGGAGGGTGAAGTAGCCATGTGGAAGCCTGGAGCGGCATGCGTCATCGTCCTGATCTGCGGGATCATGGACAAGTGCGGCGAGCCCGAGAAGCCCAAGGTCGGGCAGAAGCTCGAGGTCGTGTCCGCGCCCGAGGGTGCGGCGGTCAAGGTCGACGGCGTGTCCAAGGGCAAGACGCCGCTCACGCTCACGGATCTCGTGGTGATCGAGGGCCAGGAACAGACCCTGACCTTCGAGCTGGAGGGCTACGTGACCGTCGAGAAGACAATCAAGTGGGCGAGCGCGGAGCAGTCCGTGTCCGCCACGCTCGAGGCCGCGGCCAAGGAGTCGCCGGTCACCTTCTCGCTCGAGCTGGAGGACGGCGCGGAGGTCAACATCCTCGTGCAGAAGGGCGGCTACTCCGACATCACGGAGAAGATCACCTTCGCGGACGAGTCCACGAAGTCCCTGGAGTACACCTTCGTCAAGGCCGGAAAGCTGAAGTACGCCGATCTGGACAAGGTGCTCCTCAAGATGGAGAAGAAGTGGTGGAACGCCTGCCAGACCATCCCGTCGGACACCTGCAAGTTCGGCTACAGCGTGAACGCGGAGGGGAAGGTCACGGGCGTCTCCTACGTGAACTGCAGCGACGCGTCGATCAACGCGTGCACGCAGAAGATGGTGAAGAAGATGAAGTTCCCGAAGGCCGAGAAGGGGCGCGAGGACAACTGCACCTGGTACGGCCAGTGATGCGGGAAAGCGCGTGAAATGACGGGTGGCGAGAAGAAGGGCCCTGGGAAGCCGCTCGATATCGACCTGGACGACGAGGACACCGAGGAGGTCTACGAGAGGCTCTCGTTCGTGGACCTGGTCGAGGAGAACGTGGCCCAGAAGGCCGCGTCCCGCGAGCAGAAGAAGACGCCGGCAGAGGTCTCGGGGCTGCTTTCGCAGTGGCTCCTGGGCTTCTCCACGGGCGACTACGAGGGCGCCATCTCGGCCGCGGGCGAGGCGGTCCGGATCCTGCCGGACGACCTCTCCATCCGCTGCAAGCTGGCGACCGGCTACCTCATGGCCGGCAGGCACGAGGAGGCGGCAGCCACCCTGGAGTTCATCCTGGAGCGCGACCCGGATCACGGCGAGGCCAGGAGCCTCGCGGACAGCCGCGAGATCCTCTCCTACCTCGTGAAGGTCTCGAGGGAGGCCCTCAAGCGCCGCGACTTCGACTCGGCCCTGGTCCACGTCGAGCGGTCGATACGGCTGATCCCGAGCTACGCCGAGGCCTACATGATGAGGGCCATCATCCGCTACCAGAAGGGGCTCAGGCCCGAGTGCATCGCGGATCTGAAGAAGACCCTCGAGCTCGAGCCCGGCCACGAGCAGGCCAGGCGGCTGATCGACGAGATAGGGAGGGCCTAGTGGCCTCAGCCTCCGGGCTGGGGAGGATCGGGATCCTCGCCCTTGCGGCCGCGGTCGCCGCGGCCGCCGCGACCTTCCCCGCAGCCGCGCAGGGCCAGAAGCAGAAGGGCAAGCCCAAGGGGAAGGACAAGGCCGCCGAGCCTGACAAGGAGCCGGTCATAGAACCGCCGCTGCTCCTCGAGTTCGTCGAGGCCGTGTACCCTTTAGAGGCGCTGGCGGCAGGAATCGAGGCGAGTGTGGTCCTGGGCATCCGGATCGACGCCGAGGGCCTGGTCACGGGGGTCACGGTGAGCGAGCCTGCCGGGCAGGGCTTCGACGAGGCCGCGACCGACGCGGCCTGGCAGTTCGTGTTCCAGCCGATGAAGGTGGACGGCATCCCGTCCGCGTCCGAGATCCTCTACAGCTACAAGTTCTTCATCAAGAAGAAGGTCGTGGAGGAGACGCCGGTCCAGCCGGCCGGGGACACGCCGCCGGCCGGGGAGACCGGCCTGCCCGAAGGCAAGGACGAGGGGCAGCCAGCCGCCGATCCCGACGCGGCCGTGGCCGGCGACGAGCACGCCGGGGAGGGGGACGAGTACGTCACGGTCATCAAGGGCGAGAAGCAGGAGGTCGAGGAGGTCGTCAAGCACACGCTGGGCACCAAGGAGATCCTCATGATGCCCGGCACGGGCGGGGACCTCCTCAAGTCCGTGCAGAACCTCCCGGGAATGGCGCGCGCGCCCGCGAACTCCTGGCTCCTCATTATCCGCGGGTCAGCCCCCGGGGACTCGCTGATCATGATGGACGACCACATGATCCCGCTCGCGTACCACTTCGGGGCCCTCTCGTCGGTGGTGAACTCCGAGTTCATCGACGAGATCGAGTTCATCCCGGGCAACTTCGGGGTCAAGTACGGGCGGGGAACGGGCGGCGTCATCAACGTGAAGCCCAAGTGGGAGATCCCGGACAAGTGGCACCTGGTCGCGGACGTGGACCTGATCGACGCGTCGATCTGGTCGTGGGGCCCGCTCGGCAAGAAGGG
>CAZGVR010000224.1:0-6844 GCA_964528945.1 uncultured Myxococcales bacterium | reverse complement strand
AGGTGACATCGTGATCGTCGACCAGTTCATCGATCGCACCAGGCTCAGACCCAGCACGTTCTTCGACCAGGGCATCGTCGCCCACGTCCAGTTCGCGGATCCGGTTTGCCTGCCGCTCGCAGGACGCCTGTTCGAGGCTGCAGACGATCTCGGCGTCCGCGTACACGAGAAGGGGACCTACTGCTGCATGGAGGGGCCGGCCTTCTCGACCAGGGCAGAGTCCCACATGTACAGGCAGCTGGGCGCGCACCTCATCGGCATGACCAACCTGCCGGCGGCCAAGCTGGCACGGGAGGCCGAGATCTGCTACGCGACCCTCGCGCTAGTGACGGACTACGACTGCTGGCGCACGGACGAGGACGACGTCCGCGTCGAGGACATCATCGGGGTCCTCAAGACCAACGTGTCCAAGGCCAAGCAGATCATCGCCGGGGCCGTGACGTCGCTCCCCGACAGGTCGGCTTGCGGCTGCGCCAGGGCGCTCGGCAACGCCGTCATGACCGACCGGTCCATGATCCCGGAGTCCACGCTGGCCAGGCTCGGGCTCGTGCTCGATCGCGTGTTCTCCACGGGGAGCGACGGACGGTGACCGCGGCGATCAGCGGGAGTCCCGGCATCCTGGTGCTCGGGTCGATCGCCTTCGACACCATCGAGACGGAGAGCGAGAGGCGCGAGATGATATGGGGAGGGTCCGCCTCCTTCGCGGCCGCGGCCGCCTCGCACTTCACGTCTCCGGCCGTGATCGGGATCGTGGGGACCGACTTCCCGGAGGAGTGGATCGGCGCGCTCGGCGACCGCGGCGCGGACACGTCCGGGATAGCGAGGGTGGAAGGCCCGAGCTTCTTCTGGAGCGGGCGATATCGTCCCGCGTTCACGGGCCGGGACACGCTCGAGACCCGTCTCGGCGTGTTCGCCGACTGGACCCCTTCCCTGCCGCCGCACCTGTCCAGCCCGAAAGTGGCGTTCCTCGGCAACATCGCGCCGGGCCTGCAGCGCAGGGTGCTCGATCAGCTTTCCCCCGGAGTGGTCGCGGCCATGGACACCATGAACCTGTGGCTGGACACGGTCCCGGACGAGGTCGAGGCCCTGATCCGCAGGGTGGACATACTGCTCGTGAACGACGAGGAGGCGCTGCAGATGACCGGGGCCCGTCATCCCGTGGGAGCGGCTCGGGCGCTCGCGGCCAAGGGTCCGTCGATCGTGGTCGTGAAGCTGGGGGCGCACGGCGCCCTCATGGCGCACCATGGCGACCTGTTCCAGGTCCCGTGCTACCCCGTGGACAGGGTCGTGGATCCCACCGGGGCAGGCGACAGCTTCGCCGGGGCATTCCTCGGATCCCTGGCAGGGGAGGCGCGGATCGACGTGCGGACCGCGCACCGGGCCCTCGTGAACGGGGCGGCCGTGGCGTCCTGGACCGTCGAGCACTTCGAGCCGCGAGCGCTGCTCGATCTCCAGAGGAGGGAGATCCAGGACCGGTTCACCTTCATCAGGAACCTGATCAACTATTGAAAAGGGACCTTCGCCCTTCCGGCCGAGGGCCTTGTCGGCTATAATTCCATTTTCGCCGGTTTGGAGGAACGATCATGAAGAGGCAGGCACTAGCGCTAGTCGGCCCGATGCTCCTCGCGATTGGATGCAGCGACGGCGGCGGCAGCAACGACGCGACCACGGATTCCGACGCAACGACGGATCAACCCTCGACCTGCAGGCAGGATCCAGACCCGCTCAACCCGCACTACCGGATGACGCTCCTGGACATCCAGTCCCCGGACCGCCTGAACAACCCTGCGCTCGAGGAGGGGATCGTGCGCGAGGCGCTCAACCAGGAGACGTTCCTCTGGCTCTTCCGCTTCCAGGGCGTGGACGACGGGACGACCGACACGGACGGCACCCTCGAGTTCGAGACCGGCTCCGGGCTCGTGGAGAACGTGGACCACAACGGATGCTACCCGCTCCTCCACGACACCGAATACCCCATCCGCACGGGCAACATGAGCATCTCGGGCGACGCCATATCATGGCCGCCCGCGGAGCCATCGTTCGACATCGACATACCGATCTTCAACTGGGACTACACGTACCTCCTGAAGCTCCCCCTCAAGGACGTGCGGATCACGGCCGGCTCGTTCACGGCCGACAGGACGGCCCTCGGGATCTACGCGGGCGGCGAGTGGTCGTGCGGAGCGAGCATCACCGGTCTCATCACCGTCGCGGACGCGAGGCTGGTCGAGATCGCGGACATGTCCCAGCTCCTGTGCGCCGTGCTGTCGGGACAGGTCGGCGTTCCCGACGACATGACCGACGACTGCCAGGGAGACCCTTCCACCTGGCCTACCCCCCCGGACACGACCTACCTGGGCGAGCCCGCGTACTCGATGTCCGGGTGCTTCGCTGCCGAGCAGGTCATCGTAATCGATTGATTGACAACCCCTTTCCGTTGCGCTATACGAGGCGCCTGTCAGTGTGAAGGCTTCCCGCCCTTCTCGCAGGGAACCGCTTCAACCCGAACACGGAAGACACGGCAATCCACCCACTCAGGAACCGCGGCGTCCAGGCTGGCCGCAAATAGAATTCGAAAGAGGTGATCGGATGCATCTGAAGGAACTCAAGGCCAAGCCCATCTCCGAGCTCATGTCCATGGCCCGGGAGTACAACATCGAGGGGTGCGCAGGCCTCAGGAAGTCCGAGCTGATATTCGAGCTCCTGAGGGCGGTCGCCTCCCAGAACGGGACGATCTACGGCGAGGGCGTCCTGGAGATCCTGCCCGACGGGTTCGGATTCCTCCGTGCCCCGGACTACAACTACCTCCCGGGGCCGGACGACATCTACGTCTCCCCGTCCCAGATCCGGCGGTTCAACCTGAGGACCGGTGACATTATCACTGGACAGATCCGGCCTCCCAAGGAGGGCGAGCGGTACTTCGCGCTCCTCAAGGTCGAGTCGATCAACGTGGAGGGGCCGGACGCGGCCAAGGACAAGATCCTCTTCGACAACCTCACGCCCCTCTACCCCGACAACAAGTTCAAGCTCGAGTACGACCGGAAGAACTTCTCCACGCGCATCATCGACCTGCTCGTCCCGATCGGGATGGGGCAGCGCTGCCTGATCGTGTCGCCCCCGAGGGCCGGCAAGACCGTGCTCCTGCAGAACATCGCCAACGCCATCTCCGCGAACCACCCCGAGGTGGACCTCCACGTCCTGCTGATCGACGAGCGACCCGAGGAGGTCACGGACATGCAGCGCTCGGTCGACGGCGAGGTGATCAGCTCGACCTTGGACGAGCCGGCACAGCGGCACGTGCAGGTGGCCGAGATGGTCATCGAGAAGGCCAAGCGCCTCGTCGAGCACCGCCACCACGTGGTAATACTCCTCGACTCGATCACGCGCCTGGCCAGGGCCTACAACACCGTGGTTCCTCCGTCGGGCAAGATCCTGTCGGGAGGCGTGGACTCCAACGCGCTCCACAAGCCGAAGCGCTTCTTCGGCGCCGCGCGCAACATCGAGGAGGGCGGCAGCCTCACCATCATCGCCACGGCGCTGATCGACACGGGATCCAGGATGGACGAGGTCATCTTCGAGGAGTTCAAGGGGACGGGCAACAGCGAGATCCACCTGGACCGCAAGCTCATGGAGAAGCGCATCTTCCCGTGCCTCGACATCAACAGGTCGAGCACGCGCAAGGAGGAGCTGCTCCTCGACGATTTCACGCTGCAGAGGGTCTGGCTCCTGCGCCAGCTCCTCCACCCGCTAAACGTCATCGATTCCATGGAATTCCTGCTGGACAAGATCACCAAGACCGAGACCAACATGGAGTTCCTCGAGTCCATGAACCAGTGAGGGCGACATGAAGGACAAGATCCATCCGGACTACAAGGTCATCTCCGTGAAATGCGCGTGCGGCAACGTCTTCGAGACGAGATCGACCCGCGGCAGCTTCACTGTGGACATCTGCTCGGCGTGCCATCCCTACTACACCGGCAAGCAGAAGATCATGGATGCCGCCGGCCGCGTGGAGAGGTTCCGCCGGAAGTACGTCCAGTTCGAGAAGGACAGGGCCAAGGCCAACAAGCCCGAGGCCGGCCCGGGCACCGAGAACTGATGACCCTGGCATAGGGCGGGCGGCGCGCCCGCAGCTCCAGTCGGAACATGCTGGACAAGCTGGAAGCCATCGAGAGACGCTTCGTCGAGATCGAGGCACAGCTGTCCGATCCCGCATCGATCTCGGACAGGAGCCTCCTCACATGCCTCGCTAAGGAACGCTCCGACATCAAGGAAGTCGTCATGGCCTTCAGGCGGTGGCGCTCGGCCAGGGCGGAACTGAAGGAGGGCCGGTCCCTCCTGGGGGACCCCGACTCCGGGATCCGGGAGATGGCAAGGGGCGAGGTGCCGCAGATCGAGCGGCGGATCGAGGAGATCGAGGCGGAGCTGAAGCGCCTTCTCGTGCCCAAGGATCCGCTGGACGTTAAGAACGCCATCGTCGAGATCCGCTCCGGCACCGGGGGCGACGAGGCGGCCCTCTTCGCCGCCGAGATCATGCGTCTCTACATGAGGTTCGCCGACACCAAGGGGTGGGTCGTCGAGGTCATGAACCTGAGCGAGACCGAGAGCGGCGGGATCAAGGAGGCCATCCTGGGCATCTCGGGGAAGGACGCCTACGGCTGGCTCAAGTACGAGAGCGGCGTCCATCGCGTCCAGCGTGTGCCGGTCACGGAGAGCCAGGGACGGATCCACACCTCGGCCGCGACCGTCGCTGTCCTCCCCGAGGCCGCCGAGATCGATCTCGTGATCGACGAGAAGGATCTGCGCATCGACGTGATGAGATCGGGCGGTGCGGGCGGCCAGCACGTGAACAAGACCGAGTCCGCGGTCAGGCTCACCCACATCCCGACCGGGATAGCGGTGCACTGCCAGGACGAGAGGTCTCAGCACAAGAACCGGGCCAAGGCCATGAAGGTCCTGAGATCCCGACTCCTCGAGCTGGAGAGGCGGAAGCGAGACGAGGCGGTGGCGGCCAACAGGCGATCCATGGTGGGGACCGGCGACCGCAGCGAGAAGATCCGGACCTACAACTTCCCCCAGGACCGCATAACGGACCACAGGATCGGCCTGACCAGGCACAACATCCAGGGCTTCATGGCGGGCGACGTCGAGGAGTTCTTCACCGAGATCCGGGCGCACTTCCAGGCCGAGGCGCTCAAGAACATCTCGGCCTGATCGGGGGGTGTGCCGGACCTGCCAGCCTCACTCCGCGTAGAAGATGGTGATCGTGAGGCAGTGGAACTCCTTGTCGGAGCTCTGCGTCACGATCTTGTCGACGATCTTGAGCCCCGGGTTCTGGCGTAGCCACCGCGTGATGGTCTCGCCAAGCTCGTCACGTTCCTTTGCCTTCGTGGCCGAGAACACCTTCGCCCCCGTGAACCCGGTCACCTTGTGGTCATCGTGCATGTCGCCACCCGCCCCGGTGCCCGCGACTCCGGACACCGCTGTCTCGCAGCCAAGCTACATCCGAAGCCCACCCGAACGCAAGAAGGTTCGATTCCTGCCCGTCATCTCGAGGGAAGCAGGTCCGAGGAGCCCGACCCGGCGCCCGCGACCGGGGGCATCGAGAGGCCTCCCGCGAGCGCGCTCAGCCGTCCAGGGCCGATTCCCGTCAGTGCCGAGTAGGCCTCGGGGCCCAGGAGGTTGAGCCTGAGCAGGGCCACCTGCCTCGGAGACAGTCTGGACCTGTGGGTGACCTCCAGCGGAAGGATCTCGGGCCTCCTTAGGGCGAGCGGGGCCTGGTCCACGACCATCCATTCCTCGTCCACTCGATCGGCGGGGCCGGCGGGCGGCGTGGCCGAAGGGTTGCTGTGGGCTGCCGGCACGAAACCCCGGCCCGAACCGAAACCGACCACGCTCCGGTAGATGGCGTCCGGAGCGGCGCCATGGAAGAAGAAGTCGCCCACCGGACCGGGCGCCTCGATCTCGGAGACGACCTCCTCCACGATCTCCCCGCCGCCGGAGACCAGGACCCGGATGATCCTCAGCACGGGCCTGGCCGCGGCACCGCCAGCCTCGGCCCGCGCCCGCCGCTCGGTCTCCCCGGTGATCTCCCAGCAAGTGTACAGGGTGCTGGGGCTCACCGTCATGAGGACCGCCTCGTCCACGCCGTAGCGATCCGGCGGCTCCCTCAGGTCGGGAAGCTCGACCGGCCCCAGGTGCTCCCTGGGCGAGTGATCCAGGTGGGGCGACCAGGCATCGCTCCCGACCATGGGCCCGCTCCCGGCCGGGCGCTCCACTGCGGGATCGGGATCCGTGCCTGGCCCTGCGCTGGCCGGCGCGGGCACGTGTGCCCCGTGTGCCTCGCGGCCCGTCCCGGTTCCCTCGAGCCGTTCGATCGCATTGCGGATCTCCGGGTCACCCGGGCTGCGGCCGTCGAGCTCCCTGTAGATCTGCAGCGCTTCCGGCACCAGGCCCTGCTTCTCGTAGACCTCTGCCAGCGTGCGCGTGCGAAGCAGCTTGCTGGTCGGCATCTCGTCCGCATCTTCGCCATGGGCCGCCCGGCCATCGCGAGGATTCTCGGGCCCTGGCCGGACGGATCCGGCGTCCGACGCCCCGGGAACGAGGCCACCCGGGAGCCCCACCGCGGCCTTGAGCCGCGAGATGGACTTCCTGGCCCTGTCCACGACCTCGTCGCGGCGGCCGCGGCCGGCATCGCCGATCCCGGACGCGTAATGATCGAGGAGCCATCTGGCCGTGTCCTCGATCCTCTCGCCAGGGCCGGGCTCGTGGCCCCTGGACCTCGCAAGCTCTCGGATGCGGTCGGGTGACAGGCGTGCCAGGATGTCGGTCTTCATGTTGCGGC
>CAZGVR010000223.1:4253-6878 GCA_964528945.1 uncultured Myxococcales bacterium | reverse complement strand
ACCCGGTCGTGCGAGTTCATGCGATCCTCGAGCCACCTGCGCGCCGGCCGGTGCTGCTCCAGGTCCGACACCTTTGAGTAGACGAGGATGTTGGCGTCGACCAGGATCACCGCCAGTCCTCGCGCTCGTAGATCGAGAGGACGCCTGCGATGTCGTCGAGGTCCTGCACCCTGGGCCGGAGGCCCTCGGCCTTGATCCTGTAGCGCCGCTTGCCCGTCCCGGTGTCCCTTCCCGGGTTCTCGGCGCGATCCAGGCCGAGCCTGAGCGCCTCGTTGATCGTCGTCCGCATCTTCTTGCCGCTCGTGCGCGAGAGCGCCTCGAGCCTCGCGAACACGTCGTCGTCGAGGGTGACCGTCGTTCTCATGCATCACATCATACGATTATTGATGCAATGATGCAATCCGGGCGGGCGGTACATCGGTCTTGGCCAGCCCGATGGTCATGCACGAGCAGCTCTAGACCGGCGCGGCCCTGCGCTGGTCGCCGCGCACCGCGAACCTGTCGAAGAGCACGAACGCGATCGCGGTCACGACGCCCACGCCCGCGGAGATGATCCAGAAGAGGTCCGGCCTGCCGAGGTCCCTGGTGACCGCGCCGTAGACCGGGCCGGACAGGATGCCGCCGAAGAGGTTGCCGAGCGCCATGGCCACGAACGAGTAGCCGAGGTACAGGCCCTCGTGGCCCTTCGGGGCGATCTTGCCGATGTACTCCTGGCTCTTGGGCGCGGCAGACATCTCGCCGAACGAGAAGACCAGGATGCCGAGCGTGCACAGCCACACGGTGGCCCCGGGGTGGGGGCCGCCGAGGGCCGTGATCGCGATGCCGGCCGATCCGATGAGCACGCCCACGATCATGGTCATGAACGGGTTCAGCCTGCCCACGATCCACGACACCAGCACCTGGAACAAGATGATCGATCCCGCGTCGATGTTCACGATCATCTCGGGCTTGACCTGGCCGTTCTCGGTCATGGCCTCGATCACGGTCGCGCCCCAGCCGTGGAGGCCCGCGCGATCGAAGGCCCTGCGCGCCAGCTCGATCATGGGCCGGGTGTCCACGTAGTCGCGGATGTACTTGGGCATGGTGAAGAAGATCTGCTCGAACGAGGTCCAGAACCCGGCCACTATCAGCAGGTACACGCCGAACCGCCAGTCACCGAGCCTCATGCGGTCCAGGACCCAGCCCAGCCTGTGCGCCCTGAACCTGTCGCGGACCAGGAGGTCGTAGAGGACGTTCACCGCGATCCATGCGGCCGTGGCGATCCCCGTGGTCTTCCACGACAGCCACTCGTTCCCCGCGACGAGAAGCAGGACCACGACCCCCATCAGGAGCGTGAACAGCCTGAAGTTGCCGAGGACCGTGACCGTGTCGCCGATGACCTTCCCGAACGTGCGCGCCTGCTGGGACGGGTCGCGCGGCCTCTCCCTGAAGAAGAGGAGGAGCCAGAGGAAGTTCGTGCCGATCCAGATCGAGGACATGGTGAACACCCAGTCCCACCCGGCGTCGCGGATCACGCCGGCCACGATCGGCCCGATGAAGCCGCCTATGTTCACCATGAGGTAGAAGATCCCGAAGCCGAGGCTGCGGTTCGTGTCGTCCGTCTCGCGGGCCACGGTGCCGACCACGAGCGGCTTGAAGATGGCCGCGCCGAGCGCGACCACCAGGAACACGCCGAAGAACCCTCCGAAGGACGTCACCTTGCCGAGCAGGAAGTACGATGGCACGAGGATCGCGTACGCGATGGCGAACATCCTCTTGAACCCGTACCTGTCGGCGATGCCGCCAGTGACCGCGGGGAGCAGGTACAGGATGAACGTGACCACGCCCTGGAGCGTTCCCTGCTGCTCGTCAGTGAACCCGAGTCCACCCTTGTCCTTGGCTCCGGTAATATAGAGAGTGGACACGGCGAAGAACCCGTACCAGGCGAGCCGCTCGAAGATCTCCATGAGGTTGGCGGCGTAGAACGCCGCGGTCAGCGGCGTGCGCTTCGAAGGTGCGTCGGGCATGCGCGCAGGATACACGGTCGTCGAACGGGGGTCGATAGGAGTTACTTCGCGTTCTAAGGGAGATCGACAGCAGCGATAAAGGACGCGTCGTCGAAGTACCCCCATGCCTCGTCTCTGCCGTCGCAGCAGGAGTTATTCGTTCCGAACCTCACTCCATCGACCGTGAAGGATGCAGGAACGAGGATCGCGTAGCTTCCCAATGTGATAGCCCCGGCCGCGACGGTCACGGTGCCGGACGACCAGTCGAAGTCGATCGTCAGGGTGCCAGGATTTGGCGCGGCAGTACACCCGGCAAGGTAACATGAACTGGACCCTCTCTGATCGCAGTGGTAGTCGAACGCATCCGGAGCTACGATGCGAAGGCATCGCGCGGTCGAGGTGTCCAGCTCGCCCTCGTGCCAATGTACGTTGTCGCCTGCTGACGAGGAGTCCTGAAACCTGCCGAAGCCTAGTACGACCTGGCTTCCACGCATCAACTCGACGTAGATGCCCGAGCAGGTACCGTTCAGCTGGTAGGACGCGGTGAAGCTGAGAGGCCGGGCCGCGGTGAAGCGCTGCTCAGTGGCGGCCATCCCGTATGCCCACGTCGCGTGCTGCCTGAGCCGTCCGGCGTCGATGT
>CAZGVR010000223.1:0-4228 GCA_964528945.1 uncultured Myxococcales bacterium | reverse complement strand
GCCGGGGTGGACAGGTTGATTGCGGTCCATCCGGCCAGGCCTCCCGAGAAGTCGCCGTTCGAGAGCACCGAGATCGCGCAGATTCCTCTATCGCAGAACCCGCCGGGCGGGCCGCACGTCGTGCCGTCCACGGCATTCTCCGGCGGGTTGCACGCGTTCGTGAGGAGATCGCACGCGTCGATCGTGCAGGGATCGAGGTCGTCGCAATCGGAGTCGGCCTCGCAGCACCCGGAGATCGGTTCGTGAGCGCATGTTCCGGTAATGCAGCTGTCGAGCGTGCAGTCGTGCCCATCGTCCGAACACGGGCCACCGTCGCCGACAAGGTCATGCACGCAGGCACCGGTATCGCAGCGGCCTGGACCGGTGCACTCGTTGCCGTCGTCTGGGCAGGGATCGCCATCCGCACGATCCTGCGTTGTGCAGAGCGGAACTCCTCCGGAGTTCGTGCACACGCCCGTGACGCAGTCACCGTCGAGGTGCGAGCAGTCGGCGTCCGGCGCGCCGACGCAGTTGCCGGACGCGAGGTTGCAGGTCTCGATCCCGGTGCAAGGGTCGCCGTCGTCGCAATAGGCGTCGGTCCTGCAGCACGTGGGGATGTCGATGTGCGTGCACTCGCCCACGGCGCACTCGTCGCGCGTGCAGACTATCCCGTCGTCGCTGCAAGGATCCCCATCCGAGACGTCCGTGTGCGTGCACATGCCCGATGCGTCGCAGTCGTCGACAGTGCACTCGTTCGAGTCGTCGCATTCCCCGTCGGTAGCGCACTCGGGAGGCTCCTCCTCCGTCGCATCCACCACGTCGGTTCCATCGTGCATGTCCGGCTCCGTGGCATCGATGTCGAGATCCTCGCCGTCGGAGAGATCCCCGGCGAGATCGGTCGTGTCCATGCCATCTGGCGAGTCGATTTCCTCGATCGCGTCGAGATCCGGCTCATCCATATCGGTCAGGTCGTCAAGTGCATCGGTCGAATCCCCTGAGATGTCCGCATCGCCAGAGTCCGGAGTCGTGTCCGGATCGGTTCCTGTATCGCCCGATAGCGACCAGTTCCAGGAGCAGCCGGCAACAGTGACCGTGAACAGCGCGGGGACTACGATCGCTGCATTGCGCATTCCACTGCCTCCATCACTCATCTTCGCCGGTCAGAACGCCATGGTCATCCCGACCTGCCCCGGTCCGACTAAAGGAATCACGGTGGCCTGCTTCTCCTCCTTCGCTTTCCCGAAGTCGGTGACAGCGGCCAGTATTACCGTCGTGAGGGCGAGCGTGCCGGTAGCGACGAGTAGCACGTTCGTTGCCGTCTGGGCCTTCTTACCGTCGTCCGCCAGCGATCTCTTCCGGTCGAAATTGGATGGGTCGGTGTTAACGAACGCGTCGTGCTTGGATTTGCCGACGCCCGCAGCGATCGCCGTCCCGGCGCCGGCCGCCAGGGTCAGTCCCAGAAACGTGAAGAAAGGCACCGGCGCTATCTTATCGAAGCCCTTCTTGCCCCCCGTTTCCTCGGCCTGAAATGCCGGAGGCTCATGTTCAGTCTCCACTTCCGGAGTCGGTGGGGCAATACCGACGGCCGCGGGCTGTTCTGGCGGTGGTGCCGGCTGGAGCGGTTTCGGTGCGATCTCGATCGTGATCGAAACGCCGCCCGTCAGGGAGAGCTTCGTCACCCAGGGCTCGAAGCCTTCCTTCGTCACCACGACCATGTGCGATCCAGCGTCCAGCCTGACCGGATCGAGGAGAGGCGTCGTTCCCCTATCCTCATCATCGATGGTTACGGCCGCACCATCCTCGGAACAGGCCAGCACGACGGTCCCTATCGCATACTGGAGATCGAGGAGGATGTCGTTCACCTCGGCCAGTTCATCGGAAGGGATCTTCCCGACGCCCTCCGTGAGGAACTTCTTGAGGACGCTCTCGGCCTTGACATACTCGTGCAGGGCCTGCAAGGCGAGACCCAGGTTGTAGAGCACCTTGAAGTTGCCGTTTGCATTGTAGCTGGCCTCGAACTCCACGTACGCAGCGTCGTAATCCTCGTCCTGGAAGAAAGCGACCCCTTGCTGGAAGTGCTTCTTCGCGGCCTCGTCGTTCGGCACTGTTGCCGTGGCAGTCCTTGGAAAAATGGACCACGATGTCAGCACTAACACGAGGATGAACGAAACAGAGGCGATTGCCTTTGGCGAGATTAATGCGGTTTTCATGCCCCTACCATGATATGGATGCGTTGTCCCTGGAAAACTGCAACGAGTATCTACCCCGTGAGCCGATCTCGTCAAGAGCGGAACTGGCAAGGGGCGATTTTCCTTCCCTCGGTTGCAGGTGTTGCCGAGAAGAGGTCCATCTGACTTGGAGCGGCGCGGCCGTCGAAGATCAGGTAGCTGGACGCGCGGTTGTCAATGCTACGGCCGACCCCGAGATCCGCCGGCAGCCGAAGCCGCCGGACTGCGCGCCGCGCGATGATCCTGTCCGCGCCCTCCGGGCCTATGCCCGGCACCCTGAGCAGCATGTCGCGGTCCGCGCGGTTCACCTCCACCGGGAACGATCCGGGGTGCAGCGAGGCCCATGCCTCCTTGGGATCGCGCTCCATGCTCAGGTTGCCGCCTGCCTCGAACGGGATCTCTGCTTGCCCGAACCCGTACTTCCTGAGCAGGAAGTCGGCCTGGTACAGGCGGTGCTCGCGGAGGAACGGGGCGGCCGGCCTGTCCGCGAGCGGCGTGCCCGGCTCGGGCTGGAACTTGGAGTAGTAGACGCGCGCCATCCGCATGCTGCCGTACATCTCCGCGGCCCTGGTCACGATCTCGCGGTCGGTCTCGGTGGACGCGCCCACTACGAGCTGTGTCGTCTGGGAGCGCACGTTCCCGGCCCTCGCGTCGACGATCTCCTTGATCCACCGGATGGAGGCCATCAGCTCGGACTCGAAGCCCTTCCTCGGGCATATGGCGGCAAGGTGCTCGGCCGTGGGCGCCTCGAGGTTCACGGACAGCCTGGTCGCGAGCCGCGCGGCCCGCTCGACCTGGGAGCGCTCGCACCCCGGGATGACCTTGAGGTGGAGGTAGCCGCGGAACCCGCGGCGCCGCCTCAAGATCTCCGCGGTCGCGATGATCCGGTCCATGGTCGCGATCGGCCCTCCGGAGATGGCGGAAGTCAGGAACAGCCCCTGCACCAGGCCTGCCGCGCGGATGGTCTCGAACGTGCCGGCCAGCCTGTCGGGAGTGAACGAGGTCCGCCTGCCGTCGCGACCCGACCGGAGCGCGCAGTACGTGCAGTTGCGCTCGCAAGCGGAGGTGAGCGCGACCTTCATCACGGGCATGGTCCTGCCGTTCGGAAGGGCCGCCGGGTAGATCCACCTGTCGTGATCCCCCTGCTTCCTGCCGGTCGAGCCGCACGCGCACGAGAGGTCGTGCCGGGCGGCGTCCGCGAGCGCGAGGACCAGGGGATCCGATGCCATGGCCGCACTCTACCACGGCCGAGTGACGTTTCGACCATCTTGCGCCGCGCGCGTGCCTCGGCTAGACAGGGGCCCAGGCTCGCTTCGCGGGCAGGAGGTGAGAGATGTCTCCCAGGGTGAAGGGCCTCCTCGTCGGAGGCGTGCTAGGTGGAATCCTCACGATCATCCCGTTCGTCAACCTGGGCAACTGCCTGTGCTGCCTGTGGATCGTCCTGGGCGGGTTCCTCGCCTCGGCCATCCACGTGAAGGGCAGCGAGACCGCGGTGAGCAAGGGCGACGGCGCGATCACCGGTCTGTTGGCCGGTGTGCCCATGCTCATCGTCTACATCGTCATCGGCATCCCCATCGCCGTGCTCACGGGCCCGCTGATCATGGGAATAATGTCCCAGGTGATCGACGATCCGTCGTTCCAGAGCCAGCTGGGGCAGATGATGGGCCAGTCGATAGTGCAGAACATAATCAGCGCTGTCGTGGGCGCGTTCATGTACGCCTTCCTCTTCGCCGGGTTCGGGGCGCTGGGCGGCCTCATCGGCACGGCCATCTTCGAGCATCGCGAGCCGGCGCTGCCGCAGGGGCCGCAGGGCGGCCCTCCCATCGCGCCTGCGCCTCCCCCCTACGCGGCCTAGCGTCCGGGAAGAAGGATCAGGAACTGGGCGCCCTTGCCGCCGTCCTCGGGCGGGGACTTGAGCCTCATCTGCCCGCCGTGCGACTCGACGATGCCCTTCACGAGCGTGAGGCCGATGCCGCTCCCGCGCTGGTGCCGCTTCTGCGCGTCCTTGCCCCTCACGAAGC
>CAZGVR010000222.1:2914-6897 GCA_964528945.1 uncultured Myxococcales bacterium | reverse complement strand
TGCTGGCACGTGCCGTCCCCGCACTCCGGGCAATCGCCGCAGTCCATGCTGCATGAGGTGCAGTTCTCGCCGGCGAGCGCCTGGCAGAACCCGTCGCCGCAGTTGCCACAGCCCGAGAGATCCAGGGTGCAACCGCGGGTGCACCCGATCCTGCCGCCCGTGAAGCCGTAGGCCGTGCAGTCCGCGCTCCCGAAGTCGGGGGAATCGCAGTCCTCGCCGGGCTCGAGGATCCCGTTCCCGCACGTGAAGTCGTAGCAACCGATCGCGTCGACCATGCACTCGCCGGTACAGGCGAGCATGCCCGCATCGAAGCCGTAGGTCGTGCAGTCGTCCATGCCGAAATCACCGCCGTCGCACTGCTCGTCGCCCTCGCGCACGCCGTTCGGGCACACCCAGTCCTCGCACCCCGAGTCGTCGAACAGGCAGTTCACGTTGCACAGCAGGGTCCCGCCGTCGTGCCCCAGCATTGTGCAGTCGGCGCCGCCCATCTGGTACCCGTCGCAGTCCTCGCCGAGATCCGTCTCCAGCGTGTCGTTCCCGCAGTGCGGGAGCGTGCCGTTGCAGCCCGTGAAGTCGTAGGCGCAGGACTCGGTGCACCCCAGCACTCCCGGCTCGCGGCCGAGCGACTCGCACGTCTCGCCGCCCAGATCCGTGCCGTCGCACGCCTCGGGGTACTCGCGGCTCGCGTTCCCGCACTCCTGAGTGCCCGTGCACTGGCTCACGTCGAGCGTGCACTCGACCGAGCACCCGAGGTCCCCGCCCACGAGCCCCAGGTCCGCGCACGTGTGGCCGCCGAACTGGTCCACGTCGCACTCCTCGCCAGGCTCGAGGATGCCGTTTCCGCATTGCCTCTCCTCGAACCGGGTCATGCACCCCACCGACAGGATGCACGCCGCGCCGACCATGACCGTTCCATGCTTCATGACTGACCTCGATAGCTGTGGAGCTTGCCCCAAGAGTATTATTCCGGAAATTTCGCCTTTGTCCACAGGCGTGCCTGCCGCGGTCCCCCTCTACCATTCCACCGGGATAGCTGTTAATTTCCGCGTCAACGGACCGTCCGTCGGTACAAGCCATGAACCCCTGGAACGCCATCAACCTGCTCTCGCTCGTGAGCTTCGTGGTGAACCTGGTGCTGGGCTCCGTGATCCTCGCCAGGG
Organism: uncultured Myxococcales bacterium; assembly: GCA_964528945.1. Lineage (GTDB taxonomy): Bacteria > Myxococcota_A > Polyangia > DRWM01 > DRWM01 > CAZGVR01. The sequence continues at coordinate 5,737 of CAZGVR010000222.1, read as the reverse complement.
ATCCGGGAAGGGCCCTGAACAGGATCTACGCCTTCATCACCTTCATACTCGCCTGGTGGGCCGTCACCAAGCTCGCGACCGGGTTCGCCTCGGACGCGGCAACGGCCGCGCTGACCTTCAGGATGTCCGCGCCTGCCTGGTGCCTGCTGACGGGCCTGTGGCTGCACTTCGTCCTGGAGTTCACGGGCACGATAGGGCGAAGGCCGGTCCGAATCCTCGTGGCGCTCTGCCACCTCGCGGGCATGTCCCTGGCCGTCCTGGTCTGGGTGCCCGGGGCCATGATGGAGCGGATGGAGCTGACCAGGTGGGGGTACGAGGACGTTCCCGGACCGCTGTACAGGTTCGTGTTCCAGCCCTACCTGATCACGGGCTTCGTGGCCGGCATCCTGCTCCTCGCGAGGCACGTCCGGCGGGTCGGCGCGCACGAGGAGAAGAGGCAGGCCCAGCTGGTGCTCGCGGGGATCGGGATCCCACTCGCGGGCGGCGTGGTCACGAACATGGTGCTTCCCAGCCTGGGCATCTTCGTCATCGAGCTCGCCGTGCCGCTCACGACCCTGAACGCCATCGTGGTCGCCTGGGCGATCCACAGGTACCGCTTCCTGTCCATAACCGTCGAGCACGCGGCCTCGACCATCATCAGCACGACGGGCTACTCCCTCGTCGTGCTCGCGCCGGACGGCACCATCAGGCTCGTGAAACCGGCCACGCTCGAGCTGCTCGGCCGCATGGAGGCCGATCTCGCGGGCAGGCACGTGGACACGGTCCTCGTGGGCACGTCGTTCACCAGGGAGTTCGCGGCCTCCATCGAGCGCGAGGGCACGAGGAAGGTCGAGATCCAGGTCGTCGACGGCAGGGACCGGAGGATCCCCGTCATCATGTCGATCTCCGTGCTGAGGGCCGCGCGCGGCGAGGTGCTGGGCTACGTCTGCGTGGGCAAGGACATCCGCGAGCAGCGCGCGCTCATGGAGCGGATCGAGGCCGCACGCCGCGAGCTCGAGACCCTGGCCCAGACCGATCCGCTCACCGGGCTGCACAACCGCAGGTACCTCACGATCAAGGTGAGGGAGGAGATGCTCAGGTCGCAGAGGTACAAGCACCCCTTCTCGGTCGTGATCGTGGACCTCGACGGGTTCAAGGAGGTGAACGACGAGCTGGGTCACGACCAGGGCGATCTGGTGCTCGTGGCGGTCGCGGACGAGATCCGGAAGCAGGTGAGGTCGACCGACACGGTGTCGCGCTGGGGCGGCGACGAGTTCGTGCTGCTCCTGTCAGAGACCGGGCGGCAGCAGGCGCTCCTGCTCGCCGAGAGGATAAGGAACGCGATCGACTCGGTCTCGCCGAAGGCCGGCGAGGCCGGCGTGACCGCGAGCATCGGCGTGTCGACCTACACTCCGGACGACCAGCCGCGCGCCGAGCTGGAGCTCTTCAAGCTGGCGGACTGGGCGCTTCTCAGCGCCAAGCGCACGGGCAAGAACCGGGTCGTGCACTCGGACGCGCTGCCGTGACGCGGCCCGCGCCGCCCGTCGGCGGACGAACGAGCAACCGCAACCGCAGCCGCAGGATCACTCCCTCGGCCCCACCCCGCCCTCGATCGCCTGCAGGCCCCATGGCGGGGAGGCGTTCACCACGACGCCGGCCCTGCACGTGATCACCACGTCACGAAACACGGTGTCGGGCTTGTGCGCGGTGAGCACGTAGGTGCCAGGCTCGACGTTCACCCAGAGCACGCCGCCGTCGTCCGTGGTCTCGGTGAGGTCCGGGTCCGGGAAGATGATGCCCGCGGTCACGAGGTTGAAGTAGATCGGGCCCGACCCGGCCGGGATGGGAGGCTCGGAGGTGACGGTCGCGTACGGCTCCCCGTGCGTGCCGGGCGTGGTGTCGTACAGGGAGTTGCCCATGCGCGTCACGGTCGTCGCGATCTGGCACCGCGCCGGATCGGGAACGATGCCCACGAGATCCGCCATGTAGTCGAACATGTCCTGGGTCGGGGCCTGGAACGTGACCAGCTCGGCTCCCTCGGGCCCAAGGGTGATGGTCCCGGTCTGGACGACCGGGAAGCCGGTCATGCTCATCGAGAAGCTGAGGGTCGTCCCGGACACGAGGTCGTGGAAGGCCCACTCGCCATCGGCCCCGGTCGTGGTCGAGAGGCCCGGGAGCTCCGGGATCGTCACGACGGCGCCCTCGACCCGGCCGCCCGACGGGCCGAAGTCGAACGCGTGGCCGCTGGCGCTCACCGGGACCGGCTCGGCCTCCTCGCCGTCCGTGGCGTCCGATCCCGAGTCGCCGTCGTCGGGCCCGGCATTGCCGCCGCACCCGCATGCCAGGCCCAGCGCAAGGGCCATTGCCGTCCATTCGCGATCTATCACGACGCTCCTCCCCTGCGACCCCATGACCACGTGGCTCCTCAATCGAGGCCACGTCGGCGTCACTCACGGACTTCAGCACGATTCGGGCCGCCGGGCAAGGACGAACCCGGCCACGCGTCGAGCCCGGCCAGGCCCGGCCCCCTCCTTGCACCGGCCTGCCCCGGCGGTATATGGATACGGGACCGGCCGCTCGAGTGCCGGCGCAGGAGGATCATAGATGAAGCGCTTCGCGTCTAAGGGGAAAGTTTCTCGCGGCTCGTTGGGCGTGCTGGCGGCTGGCGGGCTGACCATGATCGTGGGGGCGGTCGTCGTGCTCGGAACGGCCGGCTGCGGCTCGCCGCCAGGCTCGGGCAAGGGCGTCGCGGTCGTCAAGGTCTACGGCCCCATACAGACCGAGTCGCAGGAGTCCATGTTCGGGCTGGAGCAGGGCGGGGCGGACGCGATCGCCAAGAAGCTT
>CAZGVR010000222.1:0-2904 GCA_964528945.1 uncultured Myxococcales bacterium | reverse complement strand
GTACAGGAAGAACGACAACGTCAAGGCCATCGTGCTGCGCGTGAACAGCCCGGGCGGGACCGTTGCGGCCTCGCAGGAGATCCTCTCCGAGGTGAAGAAGGCGAAGAAGGCGGGCAAGAAGGTGGTCGTGTCCATGGCCGACCTCTGCGCCTCGGGCGGGTACTACGTCTCCACGCACGCGGACAGGATCTACGCCGACCCGGGCACGCTCACCGGCTCGATCGGCGTGTACATAGGGGGCATCAACGCGACCGGGCTCGCCAAGAAGATCGGCATCCGCGTGGAGGTCATCAAGAGCGGAGCGTTCAAGGACATCCTGTCCCCGTGGCGCGACATGACCGACGAGGAGCGGAACCTCCTGCAGGAGGCCGTGACCGACGTGTACGACCAGTTCGTGGCCGAGGTCGCGACCGGCAGGAACATGCCCGAGGACAAGGTCAGGCCGCTCGCGGACGGCCGGATCTTCACCGGGAAGAAGGCGAAGGAGGTCGGCCTCGTGGACGAGATGGGCGGCCTGCACGAGGCGATCCTGGGCGCGGCCAAGATGGCCGGCATCGAGGGCGAGCCGAACCGCATCAAGGCCTACGAGGGGTTCTGGGGCGACATGCTCCAGCAGATGGAGCCCACGGCAAGGAAAACGGGCGGCCTCGCCGAGGTCCTGACCGGCCCGGCCGGCACGACCGAGTTCGTGCCCATCACGCTCATGATCCCGCAGACGCTGTAGGGCTCGCATTCCGGGTTGCGCCCACCGCGAATGTCTTTACATGAGCCCTCGGATCAAATACTAACGCGACCACGTAGTGCGCTATGCGGGAACCGGGGGGGGCCGGGAGGCTCCAGTTGAACATCTCGAAGACCATCGCCGCATTTACGCTCATCCCTCTCCTTTCGTCGTGCGGCTGGAAGAAGGACGGGAAGCAGGCGGACGACATCGTGCCGAGGACGGCCCCGGGACCGGCCATCGTGCGTACCTTGACGCTCGAGCCCGCGGGCGACGTGCGGATCGAGGCGTCTGGAACGCTGGAGGCCTCGCAGGACATCATGGTCCAGGGCGACATCCCTGGCACGGTGAAGAGGGTGCACGTCGAGGAGGGCGACACGGTCGTGGCCGGCGACCTGCTCGCCGAGCTGGATCCTCGCGACTACAAGCTGGGCGTCAGGCAGGCCTCGGCCGCGCTGAAGGCTGCCAATCTCGCCCTCGAGATGGCGCAGACCAACCTCGACAGGTCCGACAAGCTGCTGAGCGGCGGGGCCATGTCCGCGGCCTCGTACGACGGCAGCAAGCTGCAGGTGGACCTGGCCGCCAGCAACGTGGAGATGGCCGGGATCGGCCTCAGCATGGCCAGGAAGCGGCTCTCGCAGACCAGGGTGCGGGCCGCCTTCGACGCGCTCGTCGTGAAGAGGATGATCTCGGTGGGATCCGTGGTCCAGGCCATGCCGCCCACCATGATGTTCCAGCTGCAGGACGTGAGGACCCTCAGGCTCGTGGCCCGGGTGCCCGAGGGCTACCTCGGCAAGGTCGCGGTAGGTGACGCCATGGAGGCCGTGTTCGGAAGCATCGGAAGGACGGTCCGGTGCACGGTCACGACGGTCGTGGGATCCGTGGATCCGCAGACGCGCTCGTTCCACGTCGTGGCGGTCATCGACAACGCCGGCGAGGACATGGCGCTCCTCCCGGGGCTGTTCGCCGCGGTCACCATATCGCACGAGGGGAGCGACTCGAGCCTCGTGATCCCCGGGTCGGCCGCGATCCCGATCCAGGGACAGGCCGGCAAGGCCCGCATTTTCGTGGTCGAGGCCGGCAAGGCGCTTGCGCGCGACGTGACCGTCGTCGCCCTCGGCGAGGACTCCTGGATCGTGACGTCGGGAGCGGCAGCGGGCGACGTGGTCGTGGTCTCCGATCCGGCGGTGATCGCGGACGGGGACGCCGTGATCGTGCAGGGGGCGCCGGACACCTCGCCATGATCCTCTCCGACACCTCGATCAGGCGGCCGGTCACCACGGTGATGGTGATCCTCGCCATCGTGGTTCTCGGCGTGATCTCGTACCTCCGCCTGGGCGTGGACATGTTCCCGGACATCGACTTCCCCATCGTCACCGTGACGACGATCTACCGCGGCGCCGATCCCGTGTCGGTCGAGGAGAAGGTCACGAGGAAGATCGAGGACGCGGTCAACCAGGTCTCGGGCATCAGGACGCTCAAGTCCGTGAGCCTCGAGAGCGTGAGCCAGGTCATAGTCATCTTCGAGCTTGAGAAGGACGTCGACGTCGCCTCCCAGGAGATCCGCGACAAGGTCGGTGCCGCGCTCAGGAACCTCCCGGCCGACATCGAGCAGCCGCGCATCGAGAAGGTCGACCTGGGCGCCGCGCCGATCATGACCATCGCCGTGACCGGGCCGCAGGGCATGGATCCGCGCGACCTGGGCGGTTTCGCGGACAAGCGGGTCCGGGATCAGCTCAGGCAGGTCGATGGCGTTGGCGGCGTGGACCTCGTCGGGTTCAGGGACCGCACGGTCTGGGTCTACCTCGATCCATCGGCGCTCAAGCGGCACCACCTGACCGCTCCCGACGTGGTACAGACGCTCGCCTACCAGAACCTCGAGGTCCCGGCCGGCATGATGGAGGTCCCGGGGCAGGAGGTCGCGATCAAGACCAAGGGGTATGTGGGCTCGCTCGAGGACCTCCGGCGGATCGCGATATCGAGCATGGGCGGGGCCACCATCAGGCTGGCCGACGTGGCGAGGGTGGTGGACGGCCTCGAGGAGGAGACGTCGAGGTCCTGGGTCAACGGCAGGCCTGCCATCACCGCGGTCGTGAGGAAGCAGTCCGGCACGAACACGGTCGAGATGCCTAGCAGGGGACCACGCGGCCGAGCACGCGGCACGCCTTCCAGATCATCTGGTG
>CAZGVR010000221.1:4594-6903 GCA_964528945.1 uncultured Myxococcales bacterium | reverse complement strand
AGCCCCAATTTCACAAGGGTTGAGATGATCGAGGAATTTTTCCTTGATTTCAGCGTCCATGACGCCTCTGATGTCATGACCAATTATGTGGCCCGAAAGAACAAGCGGATAACGCGGGAGAATGACGGACCGCGGGATTGTCCGGTCCGTGCGCATGCTACGCCACTGCAGTGCGATCGTTCAAGGTCGGTCGGCGCGGCGTGCGCCGTCCCGCCTTGGAAGCTTCTCGAGCAGTATGCCGCCGACGATGAGGGCCAGCCCTGCCACGGTGGCCCAGCGCAGCGGCTCGTGGAGGACCAGCGAGATGAAGACCAGGGAGAGGAACGGCGACAGGAACACGAGTATCCCGACCTGGGATGTCTTCTCCGCGAGCCCGAGCGCCTTGAGCCAGATGACGAAGGTCAGTCCCATCTCGAACGCGCCCACGTAGGACGCCCCGGCGATCGCCGGAAGGGAGAGCGAGGGGAGGCCGCCCGAGAACACCGCCCATGCCAGCGAGTAGATCGTGCCGAAGCAGAAGCCGAGGAAGAGCTTGACGACCTCGCTTCGCCGGTCCTTGAGGTTGAGGATCCAGTAGGAGGCCCAGATCAGCGAGGATCCCGTTGCCAGGGCAACGCCCAGCGGGCTCTCGACGGTCAGGCCCGTCAGGTCTCCGCCGGTGGAGATCACGACCACGCCCGAGAAGCTCGCGAGCACCGCCAGGATCGTCCTTCTGCTCATCCGCTGGCCCAGGAGCGGGACCGAGAGCACGGAGAGCACGATGGGCCAGGTGTAGTTCAGCGGCTGGGCCTGCTGCGCCGGGAGGAGATCGTAGGCGCGGAACAGGACCATGTAGTAGAGGAAGGGATTCAGGAACCCGGCGAGCGCGGACAGGGCGAGGGATCGGGCTCCGCCCTCGAGTACGGCCCCGGCCTTGCCCTTGACGAGCAGCACCACGCCAAGGACGAGCGTCGAGGCCGCTGACGAGAGCACCAGGAGGCCCACAGGGTCCAGGACCTCGAGCGACAGCTCGAAGGCCGTTGCCACGGTGGACCAGAGCAGCACCGAGGTGAGGGCGAGGAGGATCGCGGATGTGCGGCTGGTCACGGCCTACCGCCGGTAGATCCTGAAGGTCCGGACCACGGTCCCCCCGCGCTCGATCTCGACCTTGGCGAGGAGGGCGGCGAAGAGCGTGAGGACCGAGGCGTCCACGTCCCGCCAGCGCTCGTCCGAGACGTAGTGCAGCCTGCCCCAGGTGTCCGGGTCCCTGGTGTCCAGCGGATCCCAGAAGTCCCAGTCGTCCGTGGCCGCGGTCAGGCAGGAGACCCTGCGCCCCGACGGAGGCGCCTTTCTCAGCGACCATTCCAGTTGGGCGCAGACCGTCCAGTGCGGCCCGATCACGATGGCGTTGCCGGGCGTGACCTCCACGACCTTGGACGCCACCCGGTCCCAGCCGATCAGCTCGTTCGTGATGTCGGTGCGCGGGTCCACGATCCCGGCGCGGGTCGCCCAGGGAGTGGCTGCGAGGAGGAGCCCGGCTGCCGTCATGAACCCTGCCACGCAGGCAGCCAGCACGATCGACCTCCCGTGGAGAGGGGGTCTCGATGGATCGGACCAGGCGTCGCCCACGAGCGCCAGGATGGGAATATAGGCCAGCACGGGCCAGTGCGGCTCGGCGACCCTGCTCCACAGGCACAGGATCCACAGGGGCACCGCCGGGATCCACGTGATGGCGAGAAGGAGGCGGGTGCCATCCTGCCCTCTCCTCCCGCGCCAGAGATCGTACAGGGCACAGGCAAGGAACCCGGTGAGGACCGGGGAGAGATAGAGGATCTGGCCGCCGAGGAAGGCGCCCAGGTTCCTGGGCGAGAAGCCAGCGTCGCCCTGAGTCCAGACCAGCCTGTGCAAGAGAGAGGCCCATCCGTGGGCGGCGTTCCAGAGGACGACCGGCATGACGCAGGCGATCACGACGAGGAGCGCGGGCAGGCCGTACCCGAGCAGCCAACGCCTGCGGGCAGCGACCAGGTAGACCGCGAAGGCGAGGACCAGGAGGATGCCCGTGTACTTGGAGAGGATGCCAAGGCCGAGCGCAAGGCCGCGCGGCGCAGCGAGAAGGTCACCGCCGCGGCCATCGACGAGTTCCGCCACCTGCAGCCCGGCCACCTCGTCGTCCACGTCGAGCACGGCATCGCGCGCTACGAAGGCCTCACCAAGCTCTCCGTGCGCGGCTACGAGAACGACTTTCTCGTGCTGCACTTCGCCGGCGCCGACAAGCTCTACCTCCCCGTGCAGCGCCTGCGCCTCGTGAAGAAGTACGCGGGCGGCGATCC
>CAZGVR010000221.1:0-4584 GCA_964528945.1 uncultured Myxococcales bacterium | reverse complement strand
GTAGACCGCGAAGGCGAGGACCAGGAGGATGCCCGTGCACTTGGAGAGGATGCCAAGCCCGAGCACAAGGCCGAGGAGCAGGCCCCGGGGCACCGGACGTCGATCCGGCAGCGAGAGCGAGACATCCTTCCACCCGAGCCATGCGGAGAGCGTCCAGAAGAAGGCCGCCGGGGCATCCGGGACCGCGGCGATCCCTCCTACGAAGAACACCGGGGTGACGGTGAAGAGCAGCACGGAGAGGAACCCGGCCCTCGGGCGGCCCGACAGGGAAGACGCGAGGTCGTGCAGCAGCAGGGCCGTGGCCGGGAAGAGCAGGATGGACCCCAGGCGCACGCCCAGGCTCGAGCCTCCTGCGATCGCGGTGACGGCCCGGATGAGGAGGCCGACGAGCGGCGGATGATCCAGGTAGCATCCCTGGAGGTGACGTCCGTAGCAGGCATACAGGGCCTCGGAGTCGCCCAGCCCGGCCAGGGATGCGAGCACGACCTTGAGGGCGGTCACCACGGCAAGGAGGATCCTAGTCGCCCTCAGCCACCTCGCATGTGCGCCGGTCACGGGGCCATTTATATGCGCGACCGGGAGGCGCTGCATAGTCTTGAATTGGAATGTGGGCTGGGCGATATTGACCTGGGCCCGAGGGGTGGGAGGGCCCGGAGGTCAAGGCCATGACGGTCAGAGTCAGCAGGGTTGCGACCTCCAGGATCGGGACCATGCCCAAGGACGAGACCAGACTGGGCTTCGGCCAGGTCTTCACGGATCACATGTTCATCATGGACTACGACCCGGAGAAGGGATGGCACGATCCCCGGATCGAGCCGCGCCACGATCTCTCCCTGGACCCGGCGTCCATGGTCCTGCACTACGGACAGGCGGTGTTCGAGGGGCTCAAGGCCTACAGGGGCAAGGACGACGGCATCTATCTCTTCAGGCACATGAAGAACATCGACAGGCTGGCGAGATCCTGCGACCGCCTGGAGATCCCGGCCTTCCCGGCCGACGTGGTGGCCGACGGGCTCAAGCAGCTTGTGCTCCTCGACCGCGACTGGATCCCGAGGACAAAGGGCACGTCGCTTTACATCAGGCCGACGGTCATCGCCATCGATCCCTTCCTGGGCGTGCGGCCCTCGAGCACCTACTGGCTCTACGTGATCGTCGGTCCGGTCGGCGCCTACTACCCCGAGGGGTTCAACCCCATAAAGATCTGGGTCAGCGAGCACTACGTCAGGGCCGTAAGGGGCGGAGTGGGGGACGCGAAGACCGCCGGCAACTACGCGGCCAGCCTGAAGGCCCAGATGGAGGCGAGGAAGGCCGGGTACACGCAGGTCCTCTGGCTCGACGCCATCGAGCGCAGGTTCGTGGAGGAGGTGGGGACCATGAACATCTTCTTCGTCCTCGACGGGCGGGTGGTGACGGCCCCGCTCTCAGGGTCGATCCTGCCAGGCATCACTCGCGAGTCCGTGATCCACCTTCTCGGGCAGTGGGGCCACGAGGTCGTCCAGCGGCCCCTTGCAATAGACGAGGTCATCGATGGCACGCGCACGGGCAAGCTCACGGAGGTCTTCGGGTCCGGGACGGCGGCGATCATCTCGCCGGTGGGCAGGATCCACTGGAGGGGCTCCGAGTTCACGGTAGGGGATGGCCAGGTCGGACCCTTGGGCCTCGAGCTGTACAACAAGCTGCTCGACATGCAATGCGGCCTGATCCCGGCCCCGGAGGGATGGGTCCAGCGGATCGATCGATAGGAGGGGGGTTGGCTCGTGACGGGAAGGCTCACCCAGGAACGATGAAGACCTCTCGACCGACAGGCGAACCCTGGCGGCGCGCGGAAGCGGGAAGACCCACCATCTTCGCGCACAGGGGCCTGCCACGCGATTGCTTCGAGAACACGATCGGCGCCTACCAGGCCGCGCTCGCGGCCGGAGCGGGCGGGATAGAGCTCGACGTGTCCATGACCAGGGACGGCAGGCTCATATGCTTCCACGACCGGGATCTCGTCCGCATCTCCGGGACGGCCGATCCTGTCCGCGGGAAGAGGTTCTCGGAGATACGCTCGCTGCCTCTGGAGGGAAGGGAGCGCGTGCCCACGCTCGACGAGGCGCTGGACGTGATCGGCCCGGACGTGCCGGTCATCATCGATGTCAAGCCCGCCGGACGTGCGGACCTGGCAATCGTCGAGTCGCTGGTCGCCCTGGCCAGGAGGCGCCGCCTCGACGCGTCGGGCCTGATCACGATCAGCGCGTTCAACTGGCTGCTGCTGCAGATCCTGGCCAGGCGCATGCCGGAAGTCCGGCTCGCCGTCCTGGCGGCCCGTGAAACGACCATCACCCGGCTGGGGCTGCTGGGACGGATGGCATCCGCGTACTCGGCCATACACCCCATGAGGACAATCGTGGCCGCGGACAGTGTCGAGCGCTGGCACGCGAGCGGGCTCTGCGTGGGAACGTGGGTCGTGAACGAGCCGGACGAGGCGAGGCGCGTGGTCGAGGCCGGCGTTGACTACCTGATAACGGACGATCCCGCACAGATCGCCTCGGCGCTCGGTACGGGCTGATCCCTCACTTCTTCTTGGACGAGCTCGAATCCTTGATGGCCTCGATCTTCTCCTTGGCCTGCTCCTCGGCCATGGGGTTCTTCCCGGTCACGACCGCGAGGTAGGTCTCGAGTGCCTCGAGGGCCTTGTCGTCCTTGCCAGACGCCTGGTAGCAGAGCGCGCGATCCCACCATGCCTCGGCCATGGAAGGGTCGAGCTTGGTGGCCTGCACGTACTCGGCAATGGCGAGGTCGTAGTGCTCCTGGGCCCTGAAAGCGATCGCGAGGTTCAGGTGGTAGGTGGCGTTCGTGGGGTCCAGGTCCACGCACTTCTGGAACATCTTCACCGCGTCCGAATACTTCTTCATCTTGCGGTACACGACGCCCAGGTTGTTGTAGAGGAAATGCTCCGAGGGCTTGATCTCGATCGCCTTGGTGTAGTGGAGGACCGCGGCGTCGTACATCTTGAGCTGGCGGTACATGAGACCGAGGTTCGCGTGGCCTTCCCAGTTCTCGTCGTCGAGATCGACCGCCTTCTTGCAGGCCTCTGTCGCCGGGTCGATCTCCTCGCGCTGGATAAGGGCGCCGCACAGGCCCGACTGGTACCAGGACTCCTCGGGCTTCAGCTCGACCGCGTGCATGTAGGACTGCTTGGCCTCGCCGAACTCCTTGAGCTTGACGTGGATCTTCCCCTTCTGGAACCAGCCCTCCGCGTGCTTGGGGTTCAGGGACAGGCACTGCGCAAGGGAGTCGAGCGCCTCCTTGAGCTTGCCCTTGTCCTTGAGCAGGAACCCCTTCTGGCAGAGCGCGTTCGCCTCGTTCGCGTGCGCCGGGCACGAGCCCACGGCGATCGCCAGGGCCACGAGCAACGCGGGAATCGATCTCGGTTCTCTCATCGAAGTGCCTCCCTTGTCGGTATGACCTGGAATCAGCGGCCGTGCAAGGTTGCATGCCGGGTCCGAACGTACTATTCAGACCACGGTCGGGTACCCGGCTATTCTACAACGCGAGGGGTGAATCATGAAGCCTGAGAAGAAGAAGGTGGTGGTGGACGGGCTCTCGATCTCCTACATGGAGGCAGGGCCCGAGGGCTGGGTCGGATCGCCCCTTCTGCTCGTGCACGGTTTTCTCGTGCATTCGGCGACCTGGACCTCGGTCATGCCCTCCTTCGCCGAGCGCTTCAGGGTGCTCGCGCCCGATCTCCCTGGCTTCGGCGAGTCGGACATGCCGCCCGCGGATGGCGCGAGCTTCGCGAAGTTCGCGGCATTCCTGAACCGCTTCTGCGAGGTGCTCGGCGTACAGACGGCGGTGGTGATCGGCCACTCGATGGGAGGGGCCATCGCGATCGTCGCGTGCTCCATGTACCCACACAGGTTCGTGAAGGGGGTCTTCATGGACGCGGCGGCCTTCCCGTTCAAGGCTCCTCTCAAGGGCAGGATCCCGAAGATCCCCGTGATAGGTGGAATCATCTTCAAGCACCTCTACGGGTGGGGCATGTTCCAGCAGTACTTCAGGAACGACGTCTTCCACGATCCGTCGAGGATAGACATGGACAGGCTGCGGGATTTCTACCGCGCCTTCGAGATGCCGGGCCGCAAGGCGTACATGCACAGGATCCTGCCCCAGGTGACGGACGGCACGGAGGTCGCGCCTCACGTGGCCAAGGTCAAGCAGCCGACGCTCGTGGTCTGGGGGGCGCAGGACACCCTCGTGCCAATATCCATCGGCCACCGCCTGGAACGCGAGCTCGCGAGCACGAGGCTAGAGATCGTGAAGGGATCCGGGCACCCGCCGCAGGAGGAGTGCCCCGAGGAAGCGTCCAGGGTCATCCTGGACTTCCTGAAGTGATACGCGAGCTGTTCCTCGGTCTCGATGCCGGGTCCGTGAGCCTCGACGCCGTCCTCGTCGAGGAGTCGGGTGGGGTCATCGCAGGCGCGGTCGAGATCACGGGCGGCCGGACGCTGGTGACGCTCGCGCGCGTCCTTGCCCGGCTGGCTGATCTTGCCCCTGGTGCTGTGGTGCACGCCTCGGGCGCCACAGGCTCAGGGCGGTCGC
>CAZGVR010000220.1:0-6907 GCA_964528945.1 uncultured Myxococcales bacterium | reverse complement strand
GCTGCTGTGCGTCGTGAACGTGGACATGGTCGGATGGAACCCGGCTGCCACCCCGGACCGCTTCTGGTACGTGTACGACGCTGCCCACGAGTCGGTCGCCACGTTCGACCTCGAGGCCATCCAGGACTTCGTGCCGTCCGCGATCCCGATCCCGACGCCCTCGGAGATGTGGGGCAACTCGGATCACGCGTCGTTCTGGGACGGCGGGTACTGCGCGACGTCCATGTCGACCTTCCCGCCCGAGCAGGTTTACCACACGGGAGGCGACACGGTATCCACCTACGACTGGCCGATCTTCATGACCGTCGCGAGGAGCGGCGCCGCGATCGTGGCTGCCAGGGCCTGGCGCTACTGAGCGTCCCGGAATATCTCCGGGAAGGCCGTTCCCCCCACTGGATGCTTGCGCTGCGTGTGCACCGCGGATAGCATGACAGGCGATGGAAGAGATCGAGCGGTACGTGATCGAAGCGCTGAGGCGGTACGACCCCGATCGAATTCTCGTCTTCGGCTCGCGGGCGTCCGGTTCTCCGAGCGTGGACAGCGATGTCGACCTGCTGATTATCAAGGACGATCCGAGACGGCCCGTCGAGCGCATCCGCGACGTGCAGGCGATGCTCTACGATCGCTCGCGGTGGCCGCAGTGGCGCAACATGCCTCCGTTCGAAACTCTGGTATTCACGAAGACCGAGATCGACGAAAGGTTGAAGCTGGGTGATGCCTTCTTCCGCGCCATGATCGAGCAAGGTAGGGTCATCTACGACCGGGAACGCGATGCTGCCTGACGAATGGCGCTCCAAGGCCCGGGACGCCCTGTCCTTCGCTCGTGCCGGCTTCGGGTCGTCGGGGATACCTGGAATCACCTGTTTCCTCTCCCACCAGTCGGCAGAGCTGGCATTGAAGGGCTTCATAGCCTCTCGAGGCACTGAGCCTCCACGCGTGCACGATCTGCCCAGGCTGCTCTTCCTCTGCCGCGAGCTGGACTCGTCGTTCAGTGGAGACGAGGCTGATGTCCTGCTCCTCAACCCCTGGTACATCCCCGGGCGATACCCGGTGCAACATGCCGTCACCGCGACCAGGAGCGATGGCGAGGAGGCGATTGCTGCGGCGGAACGGATCCTTGAAGCGTCCGCCGGTGATGATCCTTGCCAATTATCCGGCGACTCGCACGGAACGAAGTGAAGACCGTCAGGCAGACGTTCGAGGAGATGCCGTCCACCTTCCTGCCGGACGCGGCGGGCGGCGTGGACGAGGTGTACCAGTTCGACATCACGGGCGAGGGCGGCGGCAGGTGGTACGCCCGGGTCAGGGACCGCGCGTGCGAGGTGGTCGAGGGCAACCACGACAAGCCCAGCGTGACGATCACCATGGGCGCGGCCGACTACATCGACATGGTCGAGGGCAGGCTGCACGGCCAGGTGGCCTTCATGACCAAACGCATGAAGCTCACGGGCAGCATGCTGCACGCGGTCAAGATGAACCAGATCTTCAAGCGCCGGCCATAGCGGCACGGACCAACGCCCCTGGCTAGCCCGCGACCCTGGGCCTCCGCTGCCGCCTGGTTCCCTGCTTCTCGATCGTCTCCCTGGCTATGACGGCAGCGCCCAGCGCGCCCACGATCTGCGGGTCCGAGCAGATGCGGGCCTCCATGCCCAGCTGCCGCTCGAGCCGCCTCACCACGCCCGCGTTCCGGGCAATCCCGCCGCTGATGACGAAGTCCGGCCGGATTCCCACCCTCTCGAGCTGGCCCTTCACGCGCTTCACGAGGGCCTCGCACGCTCCCGCGAGCACCCTGGGCCTGGCCACGCCCTTTCGCATGTACGAGAGGATCTCGGATCTCGCGAACACCACGCACGTGCAGCTTATGGGCACCGCGTCGCCCTCGCCGAGGAGCGATTCGGGACCCACCTCATCGAGCGGCATCTCCAGCAGGTCGGCAACGATCCCCATGGATCGCCCCGCGCCTGCCGCGCACTTGTCGTTCATGAGGAAGTTCGTGACCTTGCCGTGCTCGTCGCACGAGATGGCCTTGCAGTCCTGGCCGCCCATGTCGAGGATGGTCCTCGCGCCCGGGAACCGCCAGTGCGCGCCCTTGGCGTGGCACGAGATCTCCGAGACGTTCTTGTGCGCGAAAGGTATGACAACGCGGCCGTAGCCCGTGGACACGATGTAGCTCATGTCCGTGAGCTTCAGCCCGGCCTTGCGGAGCGCGTTGTCCGTGACCAGCTGGCCCGTCTCGATGCTGTCCGCGCTCGTGAGAAGGAGATCCCATGCGAGCATCCTGTCGTCCTCCAGGATCCCGGCCTTGCCCGTCAGCGATCCTATGTCCACTCCGAGCGTGATCAGCGCGCCGCTCCCCGGCCCGACGCGATGATGGCCGCGCCCGTGGCGGACACGATCTGCGGCCGCTCGGGCACCACGAGCGGCATCCCGAGCATCTCCTCGAGGCAGCGCACGACCCCCGCGTTGAGCGCGAGCCCCCCCACGGCCATGGCCGGACCCGAGATGTCCAGCCTGTGCACCATGCCGAACACGCGCGCCGCGATCGACCTGTGCATGCCGCGCAGGATGTCCTCCTTGGGGGTCTGGCGGTGGACCTGGGACACGACCTCGGACTCGGCGAACGCCACGCACGTGGACGTGATGTTCACGTCCGCGGTCGACCTCAGCGAGGCCGGGCCCATCTCCTCGATGGGCACGCCCAGCACCTTGGCCATGGCGTCAAGGAATATCCCGGTGCCCGAGGCGCACTTCTCGTTGGACGTGAACTCGACCACCTCTCCGGCATCGTCGAGCTTCACGATCCGCGTGCTCTCGCCGCCCATGTCGATCACGCCCCTCACCCCGGGGAGGAAGAACGGCGCCCCCCTGGCCGCGCTCACAACCTCGCTCGCCTGGTCCGTCGCGAAGGATATCTCCCCCCTGCCCGCCCCGGTCGCGACCACCGCGCAGAGGGCGCCGCGATCGAGCCCCGCTCGGCCGAGCAGTCCCGCGATGGCCCGATCCGCCGTGTCGGCCGCGTCCAGGCCCGTCGGAACGATCTCGGACCCGAGGATAGCGCCGTCCCTCATGATCACGGCCTTGAGCCACAGCGATCCCACGTCCAGTCCCGCGCACGGCATCCCGCGTCTCCTCGCGCTAGTCGAGCATCTCCATGAAGGCCTGCAGCCGCGTGCGCAGCTGCCCGTGCCCGGACATGTCGTGCCCGACCTCGAGCACGTGCGTGGGGAAGCCGGCCTCCTCGAGGGCCTTCGCGTACAGCGGGGCCTCGTACAGGAAGGGATGGCAGTACTTCAGGTTGAAGTACACGACCGCCTCGGCGTCCAGCTCCCTCGCGAGCCCGATCAGGTACTTCAGCCGTGCCTCGGTCGGGTGCATGCAGGCGCACCACGGCCTCGAGTTGCCGTACCTGTAGAGCGCCTCGAGCGGCGGGAGGTCAGGCCTCTCCTCGACCGGGTTCCTGAACGTCCTCACGGTGCTGCACAGATCCTCGCCCACCACGACACCGCCCTCCTCGTCGATCATCTTCAGGAGCGCCGGGCTGTCGAGCATGCTCCCGGTCACGAGGATCCTGGGACCGGACCTGTCCATCGCCTCGCGCCCGCGAAGCTCTCCGAGCGCGTCGTGAAGGAGCGAGTTCGCCTCGCCGCGCGGCAGCACCGAAGCCGCCATGCAGATGTCGAGCGCCTCCTCCCCGCTCAGCCCGGGCGGGTCGGCCCTGCGCAGGTCGTGGATCTCGCGGAGCAGCGCCCTGGTCGCGTTGTGCCGGGCGATGGCCTCGCGCAGCCTGTCGTCCGTGACCTCCACGCCCGAGATTTGCTCCATGAGCTCGCGATACCTCTCGAGCTCCACCATGTAGAATTCGCGGTTGCCCTCGTTCAGGAGCCGCTGCGGGTTCGCGATCATGTGGACGGGCGTGCCCTTCACGTACGCGGCCCAGATGTCGCAGAGCCGCTTGACCACGTCGCAGGTGTTGGAGAGCACCAGGCCGTCCAGGAAGCCCAGCTTCCCGTCCAGCGCGAGATCGAAGACGTTGCGCACGTACTCGCACGTGCACGCCTGGAAGTACGCGTCCGCGAGCCGTATGGGCTCGGGCGTGCCGTACAGCGGGTAGGGCAGCATGCCGGCCGCGGTGATCACCTCCTCGGGCGCGTACAGGCACCTGTATCCGATCACCTTCCCGCCGCCCGCCTTCCACGCGCGCGCCGGGCCGGCAGGATCCCTCGCGACCCCCCTCAGCTTCTCGATCGCCCCCATCACGCGCCCCCCTTCCGGCCGAGCAGTGTCTCCACGAACGAGTCCAGCTGCGCCTTCACCTTGGGCGCGTCGTACTCCCGCTCGTCGACCCCGTCCAGGTCGAACACGGTCGACGGGACGCCGGTCGCCCGGTAGATCGCGTCCTTGGCGAGCCGCTGCAGGCCGGGCATGAAGCCGCACGACCGCTTGACCACCGAGATCACGCCGTCGACCCTGTAGTCCTTGACCGCGCGAACGAAGAAGTCGATCACCGAGTGGTACAGCGGGTTCGCCGGGCACGCCAGCTGCGCGAGCGCCAGGCTCTCGAGCGGCCTCTCCGGATCCATGAGGTCCGGATCGAGCGTGAACCCCGTCAGGATCTCGAGCATGCTCTTCACCACGACCGCCCCGTGCCGCTCGGGGTAGTTGAGGAGCTTGAAGTCGCACAGGGGCGGCATGCCTATCCACGCGAGCCGCAGCCGCTCGTTCGGCACGACGCCGTGGCCCCGCTCCACCCGTGCCCTGAGCTCGTCCCTGTACCGCTCGAAGATGTCCATGGTCCGCGCAGGCTGCGAGAGCGCTATCGGCGCGGTGGTCGCGATGACGTTGTCATAGGCCGAGATGGGGAGCGGCACGGCCTGCTTGAGAAGGTCGACCTCGGCGAGCAGCGTGTTGAGCTTCTTGGTGAAGGCCACCTCGTCCTTCAGCCGCTGCATGCTGAACTCGTAGCCGTGGCGCTCCAGGAAATCGATCATCCCGCGCATCTGGTCCGCGTAGTACCTGACCGCGTGCTCCGGGATGTCGTGGCCCCAGGTGTTCACCGGGATGTCCAGGAACCAGTACGGCGTCTCGAACCGGTCCGCGATCTGCAGGAAGGACTTGGACATGGACATGCAGGGGAGATTGAGCCCTATGGTGAGATCCGGCTCCACGAACGCCATGTCGAAGAACGGGTCGCGCTCTTCGGCGAGCGCGACCCCGAGCGCGCACCTGTGCACCGCGCAAACGTCCCGCGACAGGCCGTCCCTCTCCGCCACCTGGCAGTACTCGGCCGACATCCCGAAGATCGAGGCGTACGATCCCAGCACGTCCGAGTAGACCGTGGCCACGTCCATGGCCAGCAGGATCTCCTTGGGCGCGAGCACCGAGCAGTAGACCACGGGCCGTCCAGCCGCCTTCTGCTCCTTCACGTCCGCGAACCGGTTCACGATCCCCATCTGCATCTCCTCGACGACCGCCATGTCGGGGAGCGGGACCGGCATCTCGCCCGCAGGTTCGCGAGGCTCTTCGGACATCGTTCACCCCTTGCGCCGTCGGAAAACGGCAGCCGTGCGAATCTCGGCTCCCGCTCGGCGCGAGTGAAACAAGCTATCCCATGCGGCGAAGGCGGGCAATACGCGGGGGCCCGGAAGGGGGAGCTAGATTCCCTCGAGCCGGCGCTCGTACTCCTCCGGCGAGACCTCGATCTCCCGGAGGATCTCCCTGATGAGAGGGCGGGCCAGGTCGCGGCCGCGGTGATGTGGGACGGTCGTCGTCCTTCCGTCCGGGTGGCGGTAGAAGACATGGCTGCCCTTTCGCCTGGACTCGACGAATCCCAATTGGAGCAGCAGCCGCTCCATTTTCCGGGCGTCGATGATGGGCAGCTTGCTCAAAGATTCACGGCGATCTGCTGGATGCCCACGAAAGGCTCGATATCCAGGGATTCGCCTCTTGCCCGTCTCTCCTCGACGATCAGCTCGATCACTTCCTGCAGGTTCTTCTGGAGCTCGTCCAGCGTAGCCCCCTGACTGTGGGCGCCGGGCAATCCCGGGACGGTGCCGACGTATAGACCTGTTTCCGGATCCTTCTCCACGTACGCCGTGAATACCGTCATCCGCTGCCTCCGAACATTCGATTGTATCCGACAGTGGTCGTTATGCAAACAACGAGGCTCCGGTGTCATCGCGAGCAGGGTGCTGCCACGATCCTGACCGACGACCGCGACTTCTCCCGGTTCCCGATCATCGGGACGATCGGCCTGGAGCGGGATCCCTCGGGCGTGGTCCGATCCTCCACCCGTGCCACGCGTACAGCACCAGGATCAGCGCGTTCACGCCGCCCACGATCCACTTGGCCCAGTTCGGCACGGGCAGCGGGGCCACGAACGTCTCGAACAGGGCCGCCACGACCAGCATGCACGCCGCGCCCATCACCAGCACGATCACGTCGTGCGCCGTCTCCCTGAGCGCCTCGCGCCGCGTGCGCCTGCCCGGCCGTACGAGCGCGATCCCGAGGAGCATGCCCGCGGCCGCGCTCATGAAGATCGCGCCCAGCTCTATGGCCCCGTGCGGCGCGATGAACCCCAGCAGGTTCTGCAGCAACCCCTTCTCGTGCACGATGGCGGCGGTCGCGCCCATGGTGAGCCCGTTCTGGAAGAGCACGAGCACCGTGGGCACCGCGAACCCGATGCCGACCTCGAACGCCATGAACGCGACCTTCACGTTGTTCGTTATGTAGAAGCTCACGTACACGGGCTTCTGCTGCCACGCGCTCGCGGACCTCTCGAAGTTCTCCTCCCTGAACCCCTGCTCGGCGTTCTCGATGATCATTGGAGGCACGAGCAGGTGGGCCTTGCCCGGGTGGGCCGCCACGAACCAGAAAGAGAACACGGCGCCTACCGCGAAGATCCCGATGC
>CAZGVR010000219.1:0-6960 GCA_964528945.1 uncultured Myxococcales bacterium | reverse complement strand
TGTCGCCCATGTCCATCACGGTTCCGAGGCCCTTGCCCTCGAGGAGCTCCATGACGATGAACCAGTCGCCTAGATCCTCGTCGTGCCCCATGTCGTGGACGTTCACGATGCACGGGTGCTTGAGAGAGCCGGCGGCGGCCGCCTCCCTGCGGAAGCGTGCGCTCATCTCGGCCGCCTGCTCGGGGCTGTCCGATATCACCTGGAGGACCTTGACGGCCACGAGCCGGCCGATGAGTGGATCCCTGCACCGGTAGACGACGCCCATGCCTCCCCGGCCCACGCGTCCCTCGACCTCGTACCGGCCGATCCGGGTCGGGCCGGTCGGCCGCATGGCCGGCGGCTTGCACTCGGGCATGGCGCCCAGGTCCACGGCGACGGAGATCGTCTCGGTCGCGTTCGGGTCCCTGCCGGACGCCACCTTGGCCGTAGCGACCGGAGCGGAGGTCCTCGCCTCCTCGACCTCGATGTCGAGCGAGAGCGAGCCGCCGTCCTTCCTGGCCGACATGGCCGCGTGGACGATCTCCCCAAGGCGCTTGACCTTGATCGGCTTCTCGATGAACTCGAAGGCGCCGCACTTGATCGCCTCGACCGCGGTGGTGACAGTTCCGGTTGCGGTGAGCACGATCACGGGGGCGCCCATGCCGCGCG
This sequence comes from uncultured Myxococcales bacterium, assembly GCA_964528945.1. Classification (GTDB taxonomy): domain Bacteria; phylum Myxococcota_A; class Polyangia; order DRWM01; family DRWM01; genus CAZGVR01. The sequence continues at coordinate 6,312 of CAZGVR010000219.1, read as the reverse complement.
ATCGAGCCTCCTTCATGAAGGAGATCCCGTCCATCCCGGGCATGGACAGGTCCGTGAAGACCAGGTCGTAGGTCCTCCTCGAGGTCGCCCCGAGCGCGGACTGCCCGTCATCGGCCTCCTCCACCTCGAAGCCCATCTTCTCGAGCATCCTGCGAAGAATGAGCCTGACCGCCCGATCGTCGTCGGTCACGAGGGCGGTCATGCCCGCGTAGGAAGTCCCGCTCTCGGTCATGTCCGCGTGTCTCCTCGCAACCCGCCCGGCAGAGGATTAGAATCGATCGCGCGGGACGCGTCAATCGGTCGCTCGCATGGCCGGTGCGATTGCGCCTCGCGCGTCCATGCTGTAATGTGCCCGCAGGAGCGATGCAGGACATGAGCACGAACGGGAAATGGCTCGGGCCTCTCGCCGCGGCGATCGCGATCTGCGCCTGGGGATGCGACGACGGGAGCGGGTCCGACGATGCCGCCACCGACCCGGACACGGCCGACGCGGCCGACGCCGCTGACACCTCCCACGACGCGGCCGACGTCGAGACGGAGCCGGGCGAGTACCCGTCAGGGCCCTACGGGACCACCGAGTCGTCGATCATCGCGAACCTCGAGTTCACGACAGCCGACGGCGCGACGCTGGACCTGGCCGCGCTCCGCGATGATCCCGCGGTCGAGCTGCTCTTGGTCTACGGGACGGCCGGGTGGTGCACCGCCTGCGTGTACGAGAGCACGGACCTGCCGGGCATCTACGCCACCTATCACGGCCAGGGCCTCGAGGTGCTGGCCGCGGTCTTCGAGGACGACTCGGCCGCTCCGGCCACGGTCGCGTATGCCGCCGGGTACCGGGACTACTACGGGTTCGAGTTCCCCACGGTCGCCGACACAGATCTGCAGACGTGCGACTACTTCGACAAGAGCCAGGCTCCGCTCAACATGTTCATCGATCTCGATACCATGGAGATCCTCGAGATCGGGGTGGGCTACGTGTCGGGCGGCGCACCGCTGGAGAGCGCGATCGAGACCCACCTGGCCGCTGTCTCTGGGTAGGGCGGGACGTGAAGGAGGACGGCATGGGCATGTCGAGACCGACCGCAGGGTTCTTCTGGCTTCTCCCGGTCTTCCTCGCCGCCACACCGGCGTGCGGCCCGGCCGCCGGCGGCCAGGGGGCGGTCGAGCCCGACGGCAATGCCGGGGGCGGCGCCGATGCCGGTCCCGCGGCCGGCGGCAAGCCCGTCGCGGTCGATCTCTCGCAGCTTCCCGACTTCACGCTCGAGCGGCACGACGGCATGGGGACCGTTAACCTGCACAAGCTCGCCGGCAAGAAGGTGATCGCGCTCTCGTTCTGGGCCACGTGGTGCGATGCCTGCCAGGTCGAGCTGCCGCAGCTCCAGATCCTCTACGAGAAGCACATGAAGGACGGCCTCGAGATCCTCGCGATCACCATGGACACGGCCGAGACCGTCTCGGAGGTGCCGGCAACCGTCGAGAAGCTCGGCCTGACCTTCCCGGTGCTGCTCGACACGGAATCCACGGTCACGAGCGCCTACAACCCGCGCATGTCGGCGCCGCTCTTCATCCTGATCGATCTCTCGGGTAAGCAGGTCTGGTCCCACGAGGGCTTCGTGGTGTCCGACGTCCCGGAGGTCGAGGCCCAGATCCTGAAGGCCCTCGGCAAGGAGTGACCGTGTCCCGGTCCTTCCGAGCCGGATCGCCGCTGGCCGCGGCCGCCATCCCAATGGCCGTCGTCCTCGTCCTGCCGGCCGTGGCGGCCGCGGGCGAGGGAGTCCAGGCCACGACCACGACGCTGCTCGAGTACCACGGGTCGAACCGGGACTCCGTGAACACGAACGACGAGTTCATCGACGTCATCAACAAGATCAACCTGTCCTTCGGAGGGTCCATCCTCACGACCGATCTGAGGCTGGACACGTTCTCGCTCCTTCCCATCGATCCGTCGGCCTACCCCAAGCAGGCGCCTCCTGGGAAGAAGTACTCGGACGACTACAGGATCGAGAGGCTGACCGGCGTGCTCCGTCCCGGCTCGGGCCTGAAGCTCACGATCGGCGACTTCTACGCCCAGTTCGGGAACGGGATCGTGCTCTCCCTCCGCAAGCTCGACGAGCTAGGCCTGGAGACCGTGCTCAGGGGCCTGAGGCTGGACGGCGCCTGGGGGCCGATCGGGCTCACCCTTCTCGGCGGGATAACCAACATCCAGAACCTCGACCCGCAGGACCTGTACCTGGCGGAGGATCCGCTCGACAGGCTGGCCGGGATCCGCCTGGAGGGGAAGATCCCGGGCGGCCGGCTCACGCTCGCCGTGCACGGCGTGTGGGAGTCACCGTCGCACGGGGATGCCCGCTCCGAGAGCACGCGGATGACCGGCGGCACCCTCGACGCGGTGCTAGTGCCCGGAAAGCTGCTGCTCGGCGCGGAGTTCGACTGGGGCTGGTTCGAGTCGCTCTACTCCTACCCCATACAACACCCGCAGAGGCTGGACCGGCGCGATCACACCGGGTACGCGGCCTACCTCGATCTGAGCGCCAAGCTGGGACCGGTCTCCATCCTGCTGGAGGGCAAGCTGTACGACGCCTTCGCCCTGGAAGGATCGCTCCGCTACCCTGCCGACTCGTCTCCCATCTTCTACAACCAGCCGCCCACGGCAGAGCGCATAGATCAGGAGATCGAGAACACGCACACGGTGATCGGCGGGAGGCTCAAGGTGGACTGGCGGATCCTGCCGTCCTTCACGGCCTTCGTCTCGGCCTCGGGCGGGGACTACGTCTCGGTCCACGACCTGATCCACGCGAGCAAGCCGAGCATGGGGGGCAACGCCTTCCACGTGGCCTGGTACATGCACACCTGGGGCGGCGTGGACTGGCGATGGGACCTGATGAGATCCAACCTCGTGATCACCGGCGGGTGGCGGACCGAGCGCGAGCCCGAGGACCCGGACTACCCCGGCCAGGAATGGCGCGAGAGGAAGCGTATCGTACACGGCGAGCTGAAGCTGAACCTCTTCCTGGGCGGGCCATGGACCCTGCACATCTCGCTCCTGCACGAGTGGCGCATGAAGAGGGAGCTCAAGGGATTCGCCCTGAGGCAGGTGGACTACCACCGCGGCACGCACATCGTGGGCGTGGACTGGGCAGGCAAGCTCTCGCTCGGCGTTGCGGTCGAGTACGACACGGACTCGATCGTGGCCGGCAAGGACGGATTCGAGTCCCCGGACGCGTGGTTCGTCTGGGGTCAGGTCAAGTGGATCGTGCGCGATTGGCTGATCCTGTCGGTCCTCGGCGGCACGCAGAGGGGCGGGCTCAAGTGCGTGGGTGGCGTGTGCAAGAACGTCCCGTCCTTTGCGGGCGTGAGGACCGAGGTCGTGTTCAGGTATTGAGGGTGAGGAAGTGACGAGACAGACGAGGGGCGAGCGGCTGGTCGAGCGGCTGGAGAAGGCCGCGGAGGATCTCGGGATGGAGGTCCGGTACGAGAACATCTCGCGGCCGGGCTACCCGGGCGGGCTGTGCCGCGTGAAGGACAAGTGGGTCGTGATCCGCGACAAGGGCGCCGCCGTGGACGAGAAGGCTGACGGGCTGGCCGCCGCGGGCGGGCAGCGCGACACGGACGGCGTGTGCCGGCCGCCGGACGTCCGCGAACTGGTCGAGAAGTCGAGGAAATGACCTGTTTCCGGCGCGTAAGGTCGCCTTGACAAACGAACTTCGATTCGTAAGATACGGTCACCCTGAATCCCGGGAGGACCGATGCCAACGATAAATCAGCTCATCAGGAGGGGAAGGGTGGACAAGGTCGTCCACCGCAAGACCCCTGCCCTGGATAGCTGCCCGCAGAAGAGAGGCGTGTGCGTGAGGGTCTACACGACCACGCCGAAGAAGCCGAACTCCGCTCTCCGCAAGGTCGCGCGCGTGCGCCTCACGAACGGCATGGAAGTCACTACCTACATCCCGGGGGAGGGCCACAACCTGCAGGAGCACTCGGTCGTCCTCATCAGGGGAGGCCGCGTGAAGGATCTTCCCGGGGTCCGCTACCACATCATCCGGGGCACGCTCGATGCCGGCGGCGTAGAGAACCGCGGGCAGGGGCGCAGCAAATACGGCACGAAGCGGCCCAAGACGGCCAAGTGAAGTAGGAACAGGAATGCCCAGACGGCGAGAGATCAAGCACCGCGAGGTCATCAAGGACCCCGTCTTCAACGATGTCTATGTTGCCAAGTTCGTAAACAGCGTCATGCGCCGCGGGAAGAAGTCCACGGCCGAGAACATCGTGTACGGGGCGCTGGACATCATCAAGAAGCGGCACAAGATGGACCCGGTCGAGACCTTCAAGAAGGCGCTCGACTACGTCCGCCCGCGGATCGAGGTCAGGTCGCGGCGCGTGGGTGGCGCCACCTACCAGGTCCCGGTCGAGGTGCGCGACTCTCGAGGCATGGCGCTCGCCATGCGCTGGATGCTGCAGTACTCGAGGAGCAGGGGGGAGAAGTCCATGCGGGAGAAGATGGCCGCGGAGATCATCGACGCGAGCCAGAAGCGAGGGAACTCGGTCAAGAAGTGCGAGGACACCCACAAGATGGCCGAGGCGAACAAGGCGTTCGCCCACTATCGCTGGTAGTCCTTGCCGGCCGCGGCCTCCCCGCTCACCCCACGGACCTCCCTCGAGACTCCCGCTGACCGACATGTCCAAGGACGCCATCAGGAGGATCCGAAACATCGGGATCGTCGCCCACATCGACGCGGGCAAGACGACGACCACCGAGCGCATCCTCCCCTACGCCGGGGTCACCCACAGGATCGGGGACGTCGACGACGGCACGACCGTCACCGACTGGATGACCCAGGAGCGGGAACGGGGCATAACCATCGTGTCGGCGGCGGTCACGATCGGCTGGAAGGACCACGTCATAAACATCCTCGACACCCCCGGCCACGTCGACTTCACGATCGAGGTCGAGCGCTGCCTGCGCGTGCTGGACGGCGCGGTGGTCGTGTTCTGCGCGGTGGGCGGCGTGGAGCCGCAGAGCGAGACGGTCTGGCACCAGGCGGACAAGTACGGGGTCCCGCGCATCGCCTTCGTCAACAAGATGGACCGGGTCGGCGCCGACTACGACATGGTCCTCGAGGACATCGCCGTGAAGCTGGGCGCGCGCCCCGTCCCCGTCACGGTCCCGCTCGGATCGGCGCAGTCGTTCTCCGGCATCGTGGACCTCCTGTCGTACAGGATCGTCAGGTTCCTCGAGGCGGACAGGGGCGCGACCATGTCCTACGAGGAGGTCGATCCCGGGACGGCCGTCGTGATCGCGCACCATCGAAAGGCGCTGCTCGAGACCGTGGCCGACGCTGACGAGCGCGCGCTCGCCCAGTACCTCGAGACCGAGACGGTCGACCAGGCGCTCGTCATGGAGGTGATGAGGAGGCTCACGCTGGAGAACCGGGTCGTGCCGGTCCTCGCCGGTGCATCCTTCAGGGACAAGGGGGTGCAGCAGATCCTGGACGCGGTCGTCGGCTGCCTCCCGTCGCCGGTCTACGTGCCGCCCGTAGTGGGGACTCGTCTCGACGGCCGCGAGGTGGTGAAGCGCCAGCCCAACCCCCAGCTGCCCGTGGCGGCGCTCGCCTTCAAGATCCAGGACGATCCCTTCGTCGGGCAGCTCACTTGGCTTCGCGTCTACTCCGGTCAGGTGAAGGTGGGGATGGCCCTGCACAACCCGAGGAACGGGAAGAAGGAGCGTCCAAGCAAGATAGTGCGGATGCTCGCGAACAAGCGCGAGGAGATCGGGACCGCCCTGACCGGCGACATCGTCGCGGCGGCGGGGCTGCGCCGGACGAGGACGGGCGACACGCGCGGCGACGAGCGGGACCAGCTGCTCCTCGAGCCCATCACCTTCCCGGAGCGGGTGGTCTTCTCCGCGGTGGAGCCGCGTACCAAGGCGGACGAGGCGCGGCTCGCCGAGGTCCTCGCAAAGCTCGAGCTCGAGGACCCGTCCTTCGTGGTCAAGCTCGATCCGGACACGGGCCAGACGATCCTCGGCGGGATGGGCGAGCTGCACCTCGAGGTCCTCGGCGAGAGGATACGGTCGGATTACAGGCTCGAGATCAGGATGGGGAGGCCGCAGGTCGCCTACAGGGAGACGCTGACCTGCCCGGCCGAGGCCGAGAGCGTCTTCGATCGTGCGATAGCCGGAAAGGAGCAGTACGCCGCGGTCCGGCTCCGCGTGGAGCCGCTGCAGGGAGGGAGCGAGCCGTTCGTCTTCGAGAGCGATGCGCCGCCGGGCGAGGTTCCGGCCTCGTTCCTGCCTGCCGTGCTCGAGGGGGTCAA
>CAZGVR010000218.1:0-6961 GCA_964528945.1 uncultured Myxococcales bacterium | reverse complement strand
CGACCTCGCTCCGCTCGTACCCGAGGACGTGGGCGTGCTCGAGGATGTCCACGAAGTCGGCCCTCGTGAACGACTCCCCGCCGCACGGGACGAACGCCACGGCGCCGAGACGCCTCGCCTGCTCGAGCAGGTCGCGGACCAGATGGGGCCCGGGTCCGTCCTTGCGCCCCTCCCAGACGGAGCACATCGCGCACTTCAGGTTGCAGCGCACCGTGATCTCGATGGCGATCTCCTCGAGCGGCCAGGAAAGGGCGGAACCCCGATCCGTCCGCATCAGGCGTTCCCCACCCCTGACGGTACCGAGTCGCGGCCGCTGCCCTCCCCGGGAACTGCCGGTCCGGCGCCGCCACGCCGCTCGAGGCGGACCGCCTCGATCACCGCGGATGCATCGTTCTCGAAGCCGTTCTTGATCCAGTGCCTTCCCTCCTGGTCGCGGACGAACCACCTGAGATCCGTGATGAGGACCTCGCGGAGCCGAGGGTCCTCCGGGTACTTGTCCATGAACTGGACCATGTTCCGGACGTAGGAATCATAGGTCGGGGAGAGCCCACGCTCCTCGCACACGAAGGGATCGCGCGGTCTGGGAGACTCTATGTGCAGCGCGCTCGCCTTCCTCTCCAGGATCACCTCGAATCCGGATCTGCAGAGCCTGTACCCCAGCTCCAGGTCCTCCATTCCCCACCCGACGAACTCCTCGTCGAAGCGGACGCTCTTCGGGTCGTTCACGACTGAGAAGTTGCACGAGTAAACGAAGAACCAGGGATACTGGTGGCCCGCGAGTCCCTGGCCCTCCGGGCCCAGCCGCGACTCACGGTCGTCCGGACCGAAGACGAGCACGTCGCCTATTGCCGGCGGGATCCCCGTCGGCAGCGAGCCGGTCCTGAACCTGTAGCCGAGGACCGCCCTCCTGGAACCGTCGTGCGATCTCACGTGGGCGTCCACGAAGCCCACGGGCAGGAGGAGGTCGTCGTCAATGAACAGCAGCAGCTCGCCTCGCGCCTCGCGTATCCCCATGTTCCTGGCCTGACCGGCCCTGAATCCCCTGTCCTCCTGCCGCAGGAGACGGAGTCCGGGAATCCTCGTCTCGAAGGACTCCAGCACCGCCGTCGTGTCGGTGGAGGATCCATCGTCGCACACCAGGACCTCCTCGACGTGGCCTCCCTCCTGGACCGCCAGGCAGGAAAGCTCCAGGGCCAGCTGCTCCGGCCGGTTGTAGGTGGGAATGATGACCGATACCTTCAAGGGATACCCTTGGCTCTTCTCCGGGGCCCGTCTCCAGCGGCATCTGGGGAATGCTCGCTGCCTGCCTGGGCCATAGGAGAATAATGAAATCGTGCCGTCGTGCAACTCGTATTCCGGAATGCCGTTGCCGACCGAGGCCGCTGTGGCCCCACCAGGCCGGAACGTGCAATACTCGGCCCCGTGGAGCGCGCGCCGGGCACGGCCCTGAACCTCTACTACCACGCCGTGGACGCCCGTGCTCTACCGGGCGATGCGCCTCGTCCGGGAACCGTCACGGAGGGCTCCCTGGGCGACAGGCTGGAGGGTCTCCTGTCCTCGGGCAGGAAGGCGGCCCCGGTCGCCAGCCATGCAGGCAGCCGGCCACCGGGAGCGGGCGAGTTCACCGTGTCCTTCGACGACGCGCACCCCTCGGTGCTCGAGATCGCGGTCCCGCTGCTCGCAGAGCTCCGGATCCCGGCGACCGTGTTCGTCCCGACCAGGTATCCGGGCGAGACCGACCTCGTGCTCGGCTGGCGCGAGATCTCGGCCTTGGCCAGGCTTCCCGGCTGGACCATAGGGTCGCACGGCGGCGTGCACGCGAGGGCGAGCTGGCGGCTCTACGCGGAGACGGAGGCGGAGCATTCGGCGCGTCTCGAGCGGGACGCGATGGAATCGAGGGCTGCCATCGAGCGGCACGTCGGTCATCCTCCCGACCTCTACGCCTATCCCTTCGGAGAGGCCCCGGCCGCGGCCCGCGAGGCCGTCCGCCGGGCCGGATACAGGGCCGCCTTCACGGTGGGCGACGCCGCCGGGTGGGATGGCGACCTCCTCGCGATCCCTCGCGCGGATGGAAGCGAAGCTGGCCCGCGCGAGGCGTCGGCGGTCGGCATCAGCGTGGTGGTCCCGGCGTGCGATCGGACGGACTCGCTGCGCGAGGTCGTGCGGCGGCTCGCCAACCAGAGCTACCCCATCGACCGCCACGAGGTGCTTGTCGTCGACGACGGGTCCAGCCGCGATCTTGCCTGCGTGCTTGCCGACGTCTCCACGCCGGCCGTGAGGATCCTCAGGCTCGAGGGCTCGGACGGCACGTTCCGGGCCGGGCAGGCGAGACAGCTGGGTGCCGACTCCGCGCGCTTCGGCGTCGTTGCCTTCCTCGATGCGGACGTGGCCGTGGACAGGGACTACCTCTGGCATCTCGCATGGTGCCACGATCGGAGCCCGAGGACGGTTGTCCTGGGGTACATCTCCGGGTACAACCTGCACGACCGCGGCTGGGTCCACGAGACGGCCGACATCGCAGGGGAGGAGAGGCTCACCGGCGATCGCGTCCCTGTCATCCCCGATCGATCCCGTGAGCCCGTGCTGGCTTCGTGCCTGGACAACGTCGACGCCCTTGCCGAGCCCTGGCGGCTCGCGTACACGGGCAACCTATCGGTGGATCGCGGTCTGCTCGCGGAGGTGGGAGGCTTCTCTCCGGAGTTCTCCGGATGGGGATTCGAGGACGTGGACCTGGGGATCAGGCTTCACCGCGCCGGAGCGCGGTTCAGGTTCTCCAGGTGGGCGCTCGGCTACCATCTCTCCGAGGGCGGCGCAGGGACCGGCTCGAGGACGAGCAACCCGTTCCGTGATCCGCACCCGGGGAGGGAGGGCTTCGAGGGCGTGCTCCGGAACCTCGCGCTGCTCGCTCGCAGGCACGGGGACGACGGCAGCGTCGTCGCCTTCTGCGACAGGGTGAGGGCGGACATCGACGAGATATGCGATCCGCCCGGCTCCGTGGGCGTGGAGATGGGAGCCGATCTCCCGTTCGTATGGCCCTTCGAGAGGCTTCACGCCCGGCATCCGGGCGGCGTGGATCTCCACGAGATCCTCGACAGGCTGGCCTACGCGCGGAAGCTCGGTGCCCGTCACCTCTACCTCCTGGGCGGGGATGTCGGATCGAGCCCTCACCTGGGCGCGGTCCTCGACGCCGCCCGTGACGGCGGCTTCCGATCCGTGACCATCGAGACCACGGCAGTCCCCTTCGCCCGCGAGGACGCCGCTCGGGACATGGCTGGAAGGGGGCTCGACACGGTCGTGGTGGACGTGCTCTGCGGCCGCGGGCACCCTCTCGTCCTTCCCGGCGATCCTGCGGCCGCCGGAGTTTACGCCCTGGGGCAGTCAGGAGTGAGGGTCGATGCCAGGATCGTGCTGGGGGAGGATTCGCAGGAGGCTTTCGGGCGTGCGCTAGAGAGGTGCAGGATGCTCGGCCTTCCCGTGCGTGGAGTCACGGTCGTCGGCCGCGCAGCGCCGTCCTGGCTTTCCGGCCGCCTGCCCGCCGGAGCCGGTGTGGAGGTAGTATCCCCACCCGTTCCCGGGAGAGCCGGATCTTGAAGAAGCTGCGGATCATCTGCGTGCCGGGCCACCCGGCCATGCAGTACCACATCGCCAGGACCGGGCACGATTTCCACATCCTGGCCGCCTGGGAGCAGTTCGCCTACTGGAGGCCGCGCCCGCCCAACGTCCACGACCTCTTTCCCGCCTACGAGGAGGCACACCTCGGGTTCGGCGTGGAGGACTTCAGGCGCATGCTCGGGCCTGGCAACCCTTTCGGATTCCCGTCCGGCTTCGACCTGGCCTGGTCCATGTGGAACGAGCAGTACAAGGTCTTCCGGGACCTCGGGGAAATACGCAAGGTCCACAGGGTGGCCAAGTTCTCCGAGCTGGAGCAGGCCGACTACGAGCGGATCATCTCCAGGGACGACTACGCCCTGGTCTCCTACTATCGATACACCGTGGACGAGATACGCGAGCGCTGGGGCGTGACGATCCCCCTGATCGAGCTCGGCGTGTCCCCGGTGGACTACTCCGGATGGACCGGGGAGGATCCGGTGATCCTCTCCGTCATCCATTCCTGGGCCGACCGCGGATGGCATTACCCGGTGTACAGGGAGGCCACGAGCGGGCTGCCCACGCGCCACATCGACCACATGAATCCCGGGCCCGAGGGGCCGCTCCGCTACGAGCGGATCATCGAAGAGATGCGGAGGTGCCGCGTCTACTACCACGACGGCGAGAACGAGTACACGGTTGCCCTGCTCGAGGCCATGATGGTCGGTGCCCCCATCGTCACGTGCTCCATGCCCTGGGTGGAGCGTCACGTTCAGCATGGCGTGAACGGCTTCGTGTCGGACGATCCGGCAAGGCTGCGCGAGTACCTGAGGCTGCTCCTCTACGACGCGGATCTCGCGGCCCGGATGGGCGCAGAGAGCAGGAGGATCGCGCTCACGAGGTACGACGAGGATCGGTGGATCCGCGAGTGGAACCGCGTGTTCGACGACTTCTCGTCCGGGCGGCCGGTGTACCTCTGATGGCCGCGCAGGGGCAGCGCGTGCGGGCCGCCGGCAGACTGGCCGAGGCCGGGTCGGTCGTCGGGAACACGGTCCGGGCCTTCGGCCTGCTCTGGCGCATCAGCCCGCCCCGCTGCGTGGCCCTGGCCTCGGTGGTCATCCTCGATGCCCTCTTGCCGGCCGGCGTGGCGTGGGTCGCCAAGCTGATCGTGGATGCCGTCGTCGGCGGCGATCCGAATGCGGCCATCCTCTGGGTCGCGTGCGAGTGCTCGCTCGTGCTCCTCAAGTCGGTCCTCTATCACGTGAACGAGCTGCTCACGGCACACCTCGGCGGCAGGCTCGGCATCAGGGTCAACGAGTTGGTCCTCGACAAGGCCCTGGACATGTCGCTCTCCAGCTTCGAGGATCCCGAGTTCAACGACAGGCTGACCAGGGCGAACAGGGAGGCGGGGCAGAGGCCCCTCCACGTGGTCAAGCACGGGTTCGGCGTGATCCGGGAGGCCATCCGGCTGGCCAGCCTGTCGGTCATCCTGGCCGGCTTCTCGGGCTGGCTCGTCCTGGGGATACTCGCAGGGACCACCCCCCAGTTCCTCGCCCAGGCATGGGCCGCCTCGGAGTCGTTCCGCGTCGTGATGAGGCGCACTCTAGAGGAGCGCCGGGCCGACTACCTCAGGGAGGTCCTGTCCCGCGAGGCTTTCGTGAAGGAGGTGAAGCTCTTCGCAATGGGCAGGTACCTCCTCCAGGGCTACCTGCGCAAGCAGGAGAGGTTCTTCTGCGAGGACATCGAGGTCACGCGAAGGACGCTGCTCCTCATGTTCCTGGCCAGGCTGCTCGCCACGCTCGCCTTCTACGTCTGCTACGTCGCAGTCGCAATGAAGGCGGTTTCCGACGCGATAACGCTCGGCGACATGACCATGCTGCTCCTCGCCGTTCGGGGAAGCCAGGAGAGCTTCGAGGCGGTGCTCAACAACGCGGCGAAGATCTACGAGGGCAACCTCTACATGACCAACCTCTTTACGTTCCTGTCCACGCCGCCGGACGAGCCCTTCGAGGCCCTGGATGCCGGGGACGAGGGCAGGGCCGAAGGTCGCGATCCGCCCGAGATCGCGTTCGAGGGGGTCGGCTTCGCCTACGCGGGCGCCGGCGGCAGGGTGCTGGACGGGGTCTCTTTCAGGATACGGCCAGGGGAGACCCTCGCGCTCGTGGGGCGGAACGGCGCTGGCAAGACCACGCTGGTGAAGCTGCTCGCGCGACTGTACGAGCCGGACGCCGGGCGGATCACCCTGGATGGGACGCCCATCTCGGAGATCGAGCCGGCTCGCGTGAGGCGCAGGCTCGGGGTCATCTTCCAGGACTTCGTGCAGTACCACCTCACGGCCAGGGAGAACGTCGGGATGGGATGGATCCCCTCCATTGATGACTATGCCGAGGTCCGCGCGGCCTCGATCGGCGGGGGCGCGCACGATCTCATCGAGGGGCTTCCAGAGGGCTACTCCACGGTCTTCGGCAGGTACTACGGGGGGGTCCAGCTCTCGGTGGGCCAGTGGCAGCAGGTGGCGCTGTCGCGCGCGTTCATGCGCCACTCGGACGTGCTGATCCTGGACGAGCCGTCCGCAGCCCTGGACGCGGAGGCCGAGGCATCCCTCCACGGGCGCCTGGAGGAGCTCAAGGGCGGGCGCACGGCCATACTGATAACGCACAGGTTCTCCACGGTCCGCTTCGCGGATCGCATCGTGGTCCTCGACGGAGGACGCGTCGCCGAGGAGGGGACCCACGCCGAGCTCGTCGGGAAGGGAGGTCTCTACGCCAGCATGTTCGACATGCAGGCCAGGGGATACCGGATCGACGGGGGCGGTTCGCGGTGACCGCGATCCTGGGCATCTCTGCGCTCTACCACGACAGCGCCGCCTGCCTCGTGGTCGACGGCCGGGTGGTCGCGGCCGCGCAGGAGGAGAGGTTCTCGAGGAGGAAGCACGACGCCTCCATGCCCGTCCAATCCATCGGATACTGCCTGGACGAGGGGGGGCTGGGTCCGGACCGGTTGGATGCGGTGGTTTTCTACGAGAAGCCCGTGCTCAAGTTCGAGCGGCTGCTCGAGACGTACATGGCCACGGCACCGCTCGGGCTGCGCTCGTTCATGAAGGCCATGCCCCAGTGGCTCGGCGAGAAGCTCTTCATACCGCGAGAGATCGACTCGTGCCTGGGTGGCGGGTACGAGGGGCCGATATACTTCACGAGGCACCACCTCTCCCACGCGGCGAGCGCGTTCTACCCTTCGCCATTCGAGGAGGCCGCGATCCTCACGGTGTACGGAGTGGGCGCGTGGTCGACCACGACCTGGGGAACCGGCCGCGGCAACCGGATCAAGCTCGCGCAGGAGATCCGCTCCCCCCACTCGGTCGGCCTCCTGTACA
>CAZGVR010000217.1:2023-7002 GCA_964528945.1 uncultured Myxococcales bacterium | reverse complement strand
CTTCTTTGCAAACTCAAAGTCGCGCTGGTCGTGCGCCGGAACGGCCATGATGGCCCCGGTCCCGTAGCTCATGAGCACGTAGTCCGCGATCCAGACCGGGATCTCGCGGCCGTCCATCGGGTTCCTTGCCATCGCGCCCGTGAACACGCCGGTCTTGTCCTTCTGGAGCTCGGTCCGCTGCCTGTCGCTCTTGCCTCGCGCGCGCGCCACGTACTCCTCGACCGCGGGCCTCGCGCCGGGCCGCGTGATGCGCTCCACGAGCGGGTGCTCGGGGGCGAGGACCATGTAGGTCGCCCCGTAGAGGGTATCGGGCCGCGTCGTGTATATGCGGATGTCCGGATCCACGCCGGCCGGCGGATCGACCAGGGGAAAGTCCACCTCCGCGCCGGTCGACCTTCCGATCCAGTCGCGCTGCATGGTCTTTATGGACTCGGGCCAGTCGAGCCCGTCGAGCCCGCCTAAGAGCCTGTCGGCGTAGGCCGTGATGCGCAGCAGCCACTGCCTCAGGTCGCGGCGCTCGACCTCGCTCCCGCACCTGTCGCAGAGGCCGCCCTTGACCTCCTCGTTCGCGAGCCCGGTCCTGCAGTTCGGGCAGAAGTTGATGGGAGCGAGCGCCTCGTACGCGAGGCCGTTCTCGAAGAGCCTGAGGAAGATCCACTGGGTCCACCGGTAGTACCCCGGATCCGTGGTCACCACCTCGCGCTTCCAGTCGTAGGAGAAGCCGAGCCGCTTGATCTGCCTCCTGATGTTGTCGATGTTCCGTCTCGTGACGAGCGCCGGTTGTGTCCCCGTCTTGAGCGCGTAGTTCTCCGCGGGGAGGCCGAAGGCGTCGAACCCCATGGGATGGAGCACGTCGTACCCGCGCATCCTGTGGAACCGCGCGAGGATGTCGGTGGCCGTGTAGCCCTCCGGGTGGCCCACGTGCAGGCCCTCGGCGGACGGGTACGGGAACATGTCCAGGATGTAGTACTTGGGCCTCCCGGTCCCCGGGTCGGGCGTGCGGTACGGATCCTCCCGGTCCCACCGATCCTGCCACTTCGGCTCCACCACCCCCGGATCGTACTTCTCGCTCATCGAAGGCCTCCGAGACCCGAGTATCTATACGCCCAGGCGGGGGCCGAGGCAATCCATGGGGGGCGGTCCCGGCCCGGGCCCGGGGCTTCCTGGAATGCCGGGAACGGGCTATTGTCGAGGCATGCGCCGGGAAGAACCGGCGCTCGTGAGGCGCTGACATGAAGCATTGCCAGTCCTGCAAGACCGAGTACGTGGAAGACGTCAAGTTCTGCCCGGACTGCGGTTCAGCCCTGCTCGAGGACAAGGAGTGGCAGGAGCTGCTTCGCGCCGAGGACCTGGAGAGGACCAGGCTCAAGGGGATCAAGATGGCGCCGGTCTGCCCGGTGGGCAGCCGCCTGGAGGCCATGCAGTACGTGACCATCCTCGAGCAGGAGAACATCCCGGTCTTCGTCCGCACGTGGGAGGAGACGGCGTACGACGGACTGTTCGTCACGCAGAAGGGGTGGGGCGAGATCTGGGTGGCGGACAACCGGTACGACGAGGCCCTGAAGCTCGTGGAGGAGATCAGGAAGTCGCAGCCGATCGAGCCGCCGGCCGAGTAGGCCAGCACCGGCCGCCGGGGGCCGCCGTCACCTGCGGCACGTGCCCACCACGCAACCCGCCGTGGCGGAGAGCGGGCAATCCTGGACGGTCGCGCAGTCGAACGAGCAGTACGTTCCGAAGCAGTAGTTGTCCGGGCCCGGGCAGTCCCAGTCGCCGGTGCAGCTGCGGCCGAAGTTCAGCCACGTGTCGCAGTCGCCGACGATGACCGTGCAGATGCAGCCCGGGTCGGTCGCGACGCACGCCGTGGATCCCGAGAGCACGATGCACTCCGACCCCCTGGGGCAGTCCGCGATGGTCCTGCAGTCCTTGGAGCAGCCCTCGTTGGACCCGTAGTAGACGCACCAGTCGTCGGACGAGCTTCCGCCGTCGCCGCAGTCGGTCCTCGTGCTGCAGGTCCCGCAGAAGTGGCTCATCGGCGGGTCGTAGCAGGTGTTGGTGGAGGCGTTGCACTCCCATACCTGGGTCGCACTTATGCAGGCGCCGTCGGCGTGGCAGCAGCCCGGGACCGGCGGGTGCGCGCAGGAGCCGCTGCTGCACACGTCGCTCGTGCAGATCTCCCCGTCGCTCGTGCAGGGGAACCCGTCGAGCGGCGCGCCGGGGTGCGAGCAGATCCCGGAAGCGCAGATGTCCTGCGTGCAGGCGTTCCCCTCGTCCGGGCAGAACTCTCCCTCGCGGGCGGCAGAATGGCCGCAGATCCCGCCGCGGCACGAGTCCGAGGTGCAGATGTTGCCGTCGTCCGTGCAGCCGGTCCCTTCCATGGTGGCACCGGAGTGCACGCACGTGTGCAGGACCATGTCGCACCAGTCGCCCGTGCACTCGTTCCCGTCGTCGCAGGCCGGATCGCCGTAGACCGTGATGCACTCCCACTCCGGATCCACGAAGTCGGTCGAGTCGGCGGCGTCCACGAGGTCGACCGCGTCCGGGGCGTCGAGCGAGTCCACCGCGTCGGGCGGCGGGCCGACCGGATCCGTGGCCACGTCCGGATCCAGGCCTGTGTCCTCGGGAAACTCGGGCGAATCCGCCACGGGATCGGCCTCGCCGTCCACGTCGTCCCCGTCCGGAACCACCCACTCCGACGTGTCGGGGGCCGTGTCCTCGGCCGTGTCCGGGCTCGCGTCCGGCGCCAGCCCGCCCGTGCTGGAGAAGCATCCGGACGCGCCGAGCAGGATCCAGGACGCGGCCACGGCGACGGGCACCGGCGAACGCCTCGTGGAGCGCATTGCCATCATGTCGAGAGTACCACCACTTTCCTTGGACGGCTAGCGCGTGACCAGGGCCCGTAGCAGGGGCCGCCACCCGAATATGTACCGCCTGTTCTCGAACACGAGGTCGAGGGCCTTGACCGCCCCCAGGCGGAAGCTCTCCCCCAGGAGGAGGGATGGAGCGATGTCCCTCATCAGCGACGCGCGGTACCTGCCGGGCGTTCGATCCGCTGGTACGCGGCCCTCGAGCGCGTCCGCGACGGCGTGACCGGCGAGGATCCCCGAACGCAGGGCAGGGCCTATGCCCTCGCCCGTGATGGGGTTCACGAGGCAGGCCGCCTCGCCTGCGACCAGGAGCCCGGGACGTCCGGTAGAGGGAGGCACGGCCGAGGTCAGGATGGGGTGGCCCGCGGGCTTGCCGATCATCACCGCACCCTCGAGCCGGCCGCCCAGGCGTCGCCGCGTGAAGCTGTCGAAGATCTCCTGGATCGTGCGGTCGCTCATGCGGCCCGCCTCGACCCCCAGCCCCACGTTGCAGATTCCGTCCGGCTCGGGGAAGACCCACCCGTAGTGCGGATAAAGCTCGTCGTCGAACACGAGTTCGATGGTGTGGGGGTCGTGGGGCAGGCCGACGTACCGCGTCATGAGCGTGTGCATCTGCCGGCGGCTCCTGCCGTCCATCCGCGTGCGCCAGCGGGCGCCTGCCGCGATCACGACCCATCGCGCATCCATGGCTCCGCGGCCATCGGGGCCGTCGAACTCGATGCGCATGGACCCGGGCCCTCCCTCGATCCTGCCC
Source organism: uncultured Myxococcales bacterium (assembly GCA_964528945.1). GTDB lineage: Bacteria > Myxococcota_A > Polyangia > DRWM01 > DRWM01 > CAZGVR01. Next base: position 3,384 of record CAZGVR010000217.1, on the reverse strand, counting down.
ACCTTCACGCCCTCGCGGACGTCGGCCCCGGATGCGCGCGCGTTCATGACGCCGATCCCGTCCAGCACCTTCCGCGGCAGCACGTACCCGCCCTTGGGGTCGTTGACCGTGGCCTCGTTCCCGAGCGCGGTCTCGAGCCGCGCCGAATGGATGTGCCGGGCCTCCCGCTCCACGCGCGGCCACGTCCCGATCTCCTCGAGCGCCTTGCGCGCGCCCGGCGAGAGCCCGCCAGCGCAGACCTTGGACCTCGGGAACGTCGCCCTGTCCAGGACCACGGGGCGGATCCCGTGATCCCTCGCGAGGGTCGCGGCGCAGGAGGACCCAGCGGGCCCGGCCCCCACGATCACGACGTCATGGACGGCTCCCATGGGCGCGCACACTAGCCCGGGGCCGCGCGGGCCGCAATACCCGCGGCCGCGACCCGGGGCCGTGGCCTTGCACCGCAGGGCATCACCGAGGTCCCCGCTTCCAGGCGACCCGTGTTCCATGCGAGACTGTGGCCATGAGCGAGACGGCATCGGTGAAGGGCGGCCAGGGCCTGCGCGGGTTCCCGCGGACGTTCTGGGCAGCAAACGTGATGGAGCTCTTCGAGCGCGGGGCCTACTACGGCATGAACTCGGTCCTCGCCGTGTACCTCACGAACGAGGCGAGCAAGGGCGGCCTGGGGTTCGACAAGGGCAGCGTCGGCTTCCTGCAGGCCTCTGTCTACGCGCTGACGTACGTGATCCCGATCCTGGGCGGCGCGCTCGCCGAGCGCTACGGGTACAGGAGGATGCTCCTGGTCGCGTTCGCGTTCCTGAGCGCCGGGTACCTCGCGATCAGCCAGGTGTCCACCTACGCGCTGGTCTTCTTGTTCCTCGCGTGCATGGCCATGGGATCCGGGCTCTTCAAGCCCATCATCTCCGGGACCATCGCGAGGACCACCACCAAGGAGAACAGCGGTTTCGGCTTCGGGGTCTACTACTGGATGATCAACCTTGGCGCGTTCCTCGCGCCGCTCGCGGTCAGCATCGTGAAGGGCTGGAGCTGGCGCGCGATATTCGTGATGTCCGGGGTCTACACGGCCCTCATGTTCCTGCCCGCCCTGTTCGTGTACAGGGACCCTGGCAAGCCCGAGACGCGCAAGGGGATCGGGGAGTTCGTGTCCGGCATGTTCATCGTGCTCAGGGACTCCCGCTTCATGCTCATGATCTTCTTCTACTCGACCTTCTGGATCCTCTACTTCCAGAACTTCGGCACGGTGCTCTGGTACCTCGACAAGTTCATCGACCACGCGCCGATCAACGAGTCCGTGAACTGGTTCCTCGGCATCTCCCTGAACGCGGCCCTCGCGTGGATCGGCGTGGAGCCCCTGGTGTTCG
>CAZGVR010000217.1:309-2013 GCA_964528945.1 uncultured Myxococcales bacterium | reverse complement strand
CGACGTGGAGCACGTCACGGTCATAAACGCGGGCACGATCATCGCGCTCCAGGTGCTCGTCAGCCGGATCGTGAAGGACAGGCACGCGCTTCCCACGATGATCGCGGGAGTGCTGTTCGGGTCGCTAGGGTTCCTCATCCTCGCCCTTACCACGCACGCCTGGCTCTTCGTGCTCGGCATCGCGGTCTTCTCCATCGGCGAGATGACCTGCCACCCGAAGTACTACAGCTACATCGGCATCGTGGCGCCGAAGGACAGGGTGGCGATCTACATGGGGTACGCGTTCTTCTACGGGATCATCGGGTCGGGCGTGGGGTCCAACGCGGGGGCCGTGGCCTACGAGTGGTTCCTCGCGCACGGCGGGTCGGTGAAGCCGCTCTGGTGGATCTGCGCCGGGCTCGGCGTGTGCTCCAGCCTGGGGCTGGTCGTGTACAACGCGGTCTTCGCGAAGGACACGCCTCGGGCGAACAGGCTCGCGCGCGTGGTCGTGTGCTTCGTCTACGGCCTCCTCATCGTGGGCGGCGCGATCATCGCCTGGAGCGTGCTCCGGAGGCCGCCGGTAGCGTGGAAGCACGTCGTCTCGAGCGGGCTCATGATCGTCATCGGGATCGGCGGCCTCGGCCTGACGCTCACGGGCCCCGGGCATGGATCCGGAGGCGATCCGGCGGGCCAGCCCGGCGGCTAGCCCGAGGGCATGGGCCGAGCCGGGTCAGCCCTGCCTGGACAGCGCGATGGACACGGCCGCGTCCCCGGCCCTCGCGCACCTGTCCAGGATCTCGAGCGCGCGGCGCGCCGCGTCGGCCGCGACCTGCCCGTGATCCGCGGCCGCGGCCGCGCCGGCCGCGGCCTCATCGGCTTCGCTCCGCGCCTCTTCTCTCCTGACGTCGAGCCTCTCGGCGCGGTCTGCGTGCGTGTCGACCAGCGGCCCGATCCGGTCCAGGACCCCCGAGGTCACGTCGGACGCCTTCCCGAACCCCCGGGCGGCCTTGCCGCCGCTCCCGGCACTGCCCGCGAACGCGCCTGCGATGGACTCGCCTGCCTTGCACAGGCCGGACGCGATGCCGAGCGCGCCGTTCAGCACGGCCGACCTCCTCATCTGGCGCGCGCGGCGCATGCCCAGCCGTAGCGCCCGCGCGGTCTCGGCCCTCCGGATCGAGTCCCTCATGGCAGCGATGCCGCGCGTGGTCCGCGACTCCTCCCTCGCCGCCATCAGGTAGCGCATGACCACGGCCTCGACGTCCGCCGCGGAGGCAGATGCGGCGGGCGCCTGGGCCGCGGCGTAGCGCCCGCCCGGGGCGGTCGCCGCCCTGGCGCCTGGGACCGGGTCCGGGGAAGCTGGGGCGGCAGGGAGGCTCGCTCCCTGCCCCGTGACCGGCATCACCATCTCTTCCTCCCGAGGGCGGTCTCCGCGAGGCTGCCCTCCTGCCTTACGATCTCCATGGCCCTGCTCTCGATGGAGCGCGCCTGCTCGATCATCTCGTCGGCCTGATCGCGGCTCGCCCTCAGCCCGGCCATCAGCCGATCGACCTGCGCCGATGCCGCGTCCCCGAGCGCCAGGTGCTTCCGGGCTTCGGCGAGCCGCTTCCCTGCGGCCATCTCGAACCCGGACGCGACCGCCTTCCCGGCACCGGACGCCACCCCGGCGACGGCGACGATCGCCGCGATCCCGCCTGCGAGCGTGGCCCCGCCGGTGAAGGCGGCCCC
>CAZGVR010000217.1:0-299 GCA_964528945.1 uncultured Myxococcales bacterium | reverse complement strand
ACGACCGACGCCACGGCGGCGACGGCCGCCGCGATGGCCGCGAAGACCTTCCATGCGCGCGCGTGCTTCGCCTTGTGGTGCGCCCTGCGCTCGGCCGCGGCCTGCCGCCGGATCTCCTCGGCGACCCGCAGCCTCTCCCCTGCGGCCTCCCTGCTCGCGCGCCGGATGTCGCGGGCCCGAGACGCGGCGGACGCGTCCGCCTCCCTCACCATGTCCGCCATGAGCCTGTCGAGGAGCGCCTCGGCGCCGCCGGGGCCTGGGGCCGCCGGTGCCGGGGCCGAGGGCCCGGCCGGCCGGGC
>CAZGVR010000216.1:0-7004 GCA_964528945.1 uncultured Myxococcales bacterium | reverse complement strand
CCGCGCGCGAGGTCCCGCGCCAGGACACGGCCTCGGTGGGCTCGATCGGGTTCGTGCCGCCAGGCTTCCCCGGGGAGGGCGGGCTCAAGCTCGTGCCCTGGCCGGGCGGCGGCTGGTTCGACGTGACGCTCGTCTTGGACGCGGGCGGCCTCTTCGACGTTACGTCCGCGGACCAGCTAGCAACGCTCCCGGGCGGTCCCGAAGGGTTCGCCTACGTCCCGCGCGGCTCGGCCCACTTCGAGACCGAGAGCCTCATCGTGTCCGAGTGGAGCGCGAACACGATCGGCACGTACGAGATCGACGCGTACGGGGATCCGATCGTCGCCACGAGGAGGCTGTTCCTCCAGGGCCTGACCGGGGCAGAGGGCGCGTACTTCGACATCGAGACCGGCGACTTCCTGTTCTCCACGTGGACCTCGCTCGCGGACCGAGTGATCGCGGTGCGGGGGTTCGAGCGGCCGGACCTGATCTGAGGAGCGTCAGATCCCGGCGAGCTCCGCGTCCAGGCGGTCGAAGGGAACGAAGCGGACCTCCATTCCGGCGACGGTCGTGTCGAGCGGCTCCGCGAGGTCGAGGCACACGACGAGGTTCCTCCCTGCGGGATGGCGGCCGCGGAACGACGCCAGGCCCGACGGATCGAACTTCGTGGAGCGCGCCTTGCACTCGATCGCGAGGACCGGGGCACGGCGCCCGGTCTTCACCACGAAGTCCACCTCGTGCCGCTGCTTGTCGCGCCAGTAGAAGACCCGATCCTTGGGCACGTGCGCGAGGAGCTCGTTCAGGGCGAGGTGCTCGAGCAGGGGGCCGCGGTCGTCGGCGCGCAGAGGGCCCCACTCGCGGAAGTAGCAAACGAACCCCGTGTCGAACCCATACACCTTGGGCCTCGCCTTTATCTCGGCGGCGCTCCCGCCGCCGAACGGCCTGAGGATGACGGCTACCAGCGTGGTCTCCAGGATGCCGAGGTAGTTCACTATGGTCTGGCGCGACACCTCGCAGGCGGCGGCGAAGGGCTGCGCCTCGAAGAGATCCCCGCTCTGGTGGAAGAGGAGCTCCATGAACTTGAAGAAGGCCGCGCGCTTCTCGACCGCGAAGAGCTCGTCCAGGTCCTTGGCCCAGAACGAGTCCATCCACTCCCGGAAGGACTCGTCGTCGATCCCCTCTCCGAGCAGGAAGGGCGGCAGCCCTCCCCTGAGCATGCGATCGTCAGTGTCGATCCCCCCGAAGTCGCGCATGTCCTCGAGGATGGACGGCAGGAGCCAGAGCACGTGCTTGCGGCCGGCGAGCGTGTCCCGGAACTTGCGCCGGGCCGCTAGCGTGGAGGATCCCGTGGCGATGACCCGGATGCCGGGGAAGTGGTCGGCGGCGATCTTGAGCACCTCCGACGGGTTCAGGAGGCGGTGGATCTCGTCGAGGACGACGAGCGGCCCGTCCTGCCGGCGGAAGAAGACCTCCGGGTCCTCGAGCGCACGGCGGACCCGCGGCAGCTCGCAGTCCCAGTAGGAGGCGCCGGGGAGGGATCGGCACAGGGTCGTCTTCCCGGATCTCCGCACGCCGGCGATCCAGAGGACGTTGCGGCTCTCGAGGAGGCTGGCGATGCGGCCCATCCAGAAAGTGCGATCCATGACGAAACCTTATTAGCATTTGGTCGTACCGGACGCAAGTACGGTTACGCGGCCGGGCGCGGTCGGATCGGCAAGCGGTCTGGAATCCGCGGGAAAGGGGCTAGTAGCAGTACAGCTCGCCGGCGCAGGCGGCGTAGGTGAGGAGGATCTCGTCGCCCCACGGCGTGTACACGTACCAGCCCTCGGAGTCGGTGCCGATGTATGCGCACGATGGGGTGATCCACGACATGCAGGGCGTGGGGCTCACGATCTCGCCGGTGCACGGGTTCATCCACTGGCCCATGCCGCCGGACGAGGTGCAGGTGGGCATGCAGGGATCGCCCAGGCACTCGCACGAGTGCGACTCGTACGGCCCGCACGAGAACGCGTATCCCATGCCAGTGTCGCAAGAGGCCTCCAGGCAGTCGGTGGAGCAGTTCCAGTCCTTCTCCCACGGGTCGCACGTGCCGTTGCAGCAGTTCACGCAGTAGAGGGCGCCCACGCAGATAGGGTCCCACGGCGAGCAGGGATCCACTGCCACGAGCCCGTAGCAGCACGACGCGCCCGGGACGGGCGGCAGGGAGCAGCTCTCGTTGATGCAGGACGGCGGCACGTCCGGCGGCACGTCGTACCAGGGATCCTCCCACGTGTCCCAGATCGGGTCGGGCGGCACGTCGTACCACGGGTCCTCCCACGTGTCCCAGGGCGGCCAGTCGGGCGTCACGTCTTCGATCGTGTCCGGCGGTATCACGTCGGGCTCGCCGTCGGGCGCCGTGTCCGGGATCAGGTCCGTTCCCGTGTCCACGGCAGTGTCCGGATCGGGCTGGTCCAGCCCCGTGTCCCCGGTGAAGTTCACCGAACCGTAGCAGCCGGTCGCAAGCCCGGCGACAAGCATGGCCGCGAGCACGCACCTCGACGGGGACCGCAGGAAGTTCGTCACGTCAAGTCTCCTTCCGCGCGCCGCGAGCAATGCCGTGAGGCGCGCTCGCCAGCAAGGCTACGACAATTCCCGGGGATGGGCAAATGGGCCGCCTGCTTCGGACGCACGGCGCCATGACCGGAAGGCCGCGCTCGAACCCGGGGCAGGGATCGGTTGTCAGTGAACTGATAATCGGTCGCGCCTTTTCATCGGTCAGGTGCTGTACATCTACGACTCACATGGCGAGGCAGATCTCGGTCCGGTAGGTGAAGCACACTGGCGCGTCCGAGGCGGGCAGGATGGCGAGCACGCCGTAGCGGACCGCATGGCACTTCTCGAAGAACTCCTCGCCCGGATGCGGCCCTATGCAGCAGGGATCCGGCAGCACTGCCCGCACCTCGATCCACCCGTCCCCTTTGGACTCCTCATGCTGAACCGCACCGTCTGCCGCGGCCTGGGCCTTGGCCATGGGCGGCTGCATGACGAGGAGGCCGCATCCATCCCCGCAGTCGACGTCCTGAGCGACCATCTTCTCCCCGAAGTCCACGCTCGAAGGGATGGACGATGCTATGCCGGCGTCCTCGACCTCGGACTTGGACCTGAATACGGTCTTTGCCTGAGTGCAGGCCGGAGGCAGGGCAGGCACTAGAGCGTACTCCGACTGGCTCACGTACAGCGGGACGTCGGCCTGCGCCTGGGCGTTCCACGGCTGCCGGGCGCCTGCGACCGAGCCCGCATTCCCGGCCCCGCACGAGGCAAGCCATGCCAGGGCGAGGCATGATCCAATCGCAGGGAAGCGGATCGGTTTTCTCGTCCTGGGCATCATGACACCTCTGCCTTGTCGAGTACCACGTCCGAGGGCCGCGGACAAGCATCGTGCGCAAGCCAATATCCGGCCGCCTTCTCCGTCCAAGCGGGCATGAGAGCCCTCGTTGCCGCCATGGTGGCGGCGATCATGGCTGCCGTCACCACCCCGGCTGCAACCCTCGACGTGCCGCAGCCCGGGGATCAGGATGACCCCAGGTGCCTGGACCCGGCGTGGACCCAGTCGGACGCGGATCTCTGCAGGGAGCGCTGGAGCGAGACGCAGTGCCTGATCCTGGAGGGCGCACACCTCGACGCCCAGAACATGGCCGAGTGGGTCGAGTTCTACGCGAAGACCGACTACCTGGACGGCGTCAAGCAGCAGGAGACGCTCTCGAAGTGGGGCGACATAGATCCGGACAAGGGCGTGTGCACCGACACGGTGATACGGGCCATGCGCCGCGCAGGGATCGACCTCCAGTGGCTCGTGCACCTGGACATGCTCGCGGACCAGAAGAAGCCGGACGGCAAGAAGCTGTACCCCTGGGGCAAGTGGAAGAAGAAGAAGGCCGACGCGAACATCGATCACAGGAGGGCTCCGATCCTGGCGCGATTCCTGGAGCTGCACGGCGAGTCCCTCACAACGGGCACCGCGACCGGGGACATCGGGGCGTGGCAGCCCGGCGACGTGGTCTACTGGGACCTCGGGACCGGCAGGTTCCACGTGGGCGTGGTCACGGACTCGATCGGGGAGAGCGGCCTGCCCAGGGTCGTGCACAACTACCCGGACCCGGGATACTCGTGCGAGGAGGACGCGCTCGAACGGTTCGAGATCGTGGGCCATTATCGATACCCGGCCGCTGGCGAGCCGGTTCCAGTCGTTCCCCAGCCGTAGGGACGGACGTGTGCGGCCGGGTCAGGCCGCTGCCACGGCGCGGTCGCAGTCCTGCTCGAGCAGTCCGCGGTTCTTCATGACCTGGCTCCGCACGAAGAAGTCGAAGCCGATCCAGGCCGCCGCGAAGACCCCGCCGAGCGTGAGGTTGATGATCCCCATGAGCACCAGGGACACGAGGCCGTCCTCGTAGACCTGGACGATGCCGGGCCTCCCCTCTCCAATGGCCCTCGCAAGCTTGAACCTCGAGATGGCGACGTAGATGTTCCACGCGCCCGCGATCGCCCCCACTATCGAGATGCACTGGATTATGCCGATGACCATCCAGACCACGCCGGTGAGCCTCTCCCACCCGGCGAGCTTCGCGCGGAACCTGGCCGCCTCGGCAGGCTGCTCTCCCATGCGCGAAGACTATCACGGCCCGGCGCGGATCGAGAAGGGCTAGAGCCGCCCCACTCCCTGAGGGCGCCACATCCGCACCTGCATCCATCCCTGCACCGCTTGAAAAGGCCCCTGCTTCCGGGTTAGCTTGGCATTCCCTGCGGATCGCGCCGCCAACGGGGCGGATCCGGGAGAAAAACCACCGGAGGACACGGCAATGGCATTCGAGATGTTCGGCAGGAAGATCGCCAAGGTCGGAGGCGTGGGATCGGGCCAGAGCGGGCCAGACATCGCCCTTCACTTCCGCCAGTCGCTGGCCGCGAGCGGTGTGACCGTAGCGGTCGTGGACATCCTCGAGGCCGCGCTCGACAAGGGCAAGGCGAGGACCGCGAAGAAGATCGGCAAGGACGTCGAGAAGGGCAAGATGAAGAAGGAGCAGGCCGACGCCCTGCTCGAGGGCCTCACGTGGACCACGGACTACGCAGCGCTCGGGGACGTGGACTTGGACGTCGAGGTCGCCACCGAGAACCCGGAGATCAAGCACAAGATCTTCAAGCAGATCGAGGCGCAGGCGCCGAAGCACGCGCTGCTCCTCTCGAACTCCTCGCACATGGAGCCCGAGGCGATATTCGACCAGATCGCGGACAGGTCGCGCTGCGCGGTCACGCACTACTTCTTCCCGGCCGAGAAGAACCCTGCCATCGAGGTGATCCCCGGCAGGGACACCTCGCCCGCCACGACCGGGTTCCTCATGCGGTTCTACGAGTGGACCGGCAAGATCCCGATCGAGGTGAAGAGCAGGTACGGCTACGCCATCGACCCGATCTTCGAGGGCCTGTTCGAGGCGGCCGCGCTGTGCGTGGAGGCCGGCATGGGCAGCGTGAAGGAGGTGGACGAGGCCTCGCGCAAGGCGCTCAGGATGGGCGTGGGGCCGTTCACGGCGCACAACCTGACCGGCGGGAACCCGCTCACGCACCACGGCCTCGAGAACATGGGCGGGAAGATAGGCGGCTGGTTCAAGGTGCCGAAGATCCTCGACGACGCGCTCAAGGCCGGAAAGGCCTGGGAGACCGCTGGCAGGGACGAGAAGGTCGAGCTCCCGGCCGAGAGGCAGAGGGCGATAGGCGACGCCATGACCGGCGCCTACCTGGGGATCGTGTGCGAGATCTTGGGAAGCGGCATCTCGAGCGCCGGCGATCTCGAGCTCGGGGTCGCGACCGCGCTCGCCATGGAGCCTCCGTTCGCGCTCATGAACCGCATCGGGGTGGGGCAGGCGCTCGCGCTCGTCGAGGGCTATGCCACGGGCCACCCCGGGTTCGTGGTGCCGAGGGTGCTGCGCGACCAGGCAGCGACCGGCAAGCCGTGGAAGATCCCGTACGTCACGAGGCGGGACGTGGACGGTGTGGCAGTGGTCACGATAAGGCGGCCGTCGGTACTCAACGCGCTCAACGACGCGGTCATCGACCAGGTGCGCGAGGTGTTCGAGGGGCTGAAGTCGGATCGCAGCGTGAGGGCCGCGGTCATCACGGGCTTCGGGACCAGGGCGTTCGTGGCAGGGGCCGACATCAACGAGCTCGCGGCCCTGCCCGACGAGGCAGCGGCCGTTGCCAAGAGCCTGCAGGGGCACGGCACCACCAAGGCCATGGAGAACCTGGGCAAGCCGGTGGTCGCGGCGCTCAACGGGCTCGCGTTCGGCGGCGGGAGCGAGCTCGCCATGGCGTGCAACGCGCGCGTGGCCGTGGACACCAAGATGCTCGTCGGACAGCCCGAACCCAAGCTCGGCATCATCCCGGGCTTCGGCGGCACCCAGCGGCTGCCCAGGTGGGTCGGCGTGAGGAACGCCTGGAAGATCCTGAGGGACGGGGAGCCGATCTCGAGCGCGCAGGCCAGGGAGATGGGCCTCGTGAACGAGGTCGTCAAGGGCGACGTGCTCGGAAGGGCAATCGATCTTGCGCGCGACATGGCCGACGGCAAGGTTCCCACGCCGCAGATCCCCAGGGCGCCCATCGAGGTGCCGGCCGACCTGCCGCAGGTGGACATAGGCCACCTGTCCCGGAAGATCGACGAGATCCTCATCCAGGCCACGCTGGACGGCGCGCGCAGCACGCTGGAGGAAGGCCTGCAGATCGAGGCCAGGGCCTTTGGCAGGTGCCTGGCCACCGAGGACATGCGCATAGGCATGAAGAACTTCCTCGCGAACGGGCCCAAGGTGAAGGCCGAGTTCGTGCACAGGTAGACACAACTCCCGCACGGGGGGAGAGGGGAGAAACGGCATGACGCGGACAGTCCTGATCGCGGCTCTGGGAATCGCTGGCCTGGGAGTGCTCATCTCAAGCGGTTGCGCGGCGCCCAACGAGGACCCGCTCGACACCTCGATCGACACGCCCGGCGACGGGATCGATGCCGT
>CAZGVR010000215.1:0-7043 GCA_964528945.1 uncultured Myxococcales bacterium | reverse complement strand
GCGCCCGGCTGCCCGATCGTCCGCTCCGCCTTCCGGAGATCGGGGTCCGGACCGGTGCCGTGCTGGCCGGCGCGGTCAAGGGATGCCGCGATGCCTGGTCCCAGTCGTCCAGGGCCTTCGTGCCGTTCACCGTCTACGACAGGTACCGCATCCCGCCGGGGCAGAAGTTCCCAGGGCCGGCAATAGTGGAGGAGCGGGAGTCCACCCTGGTCGCCGACGCCGGCACCACGCTCATGCAGGACGCGCACGGCTTCCTGTGGATGGATCTGGAGGGCTGACAGATGACGGCGAAGTTCGATCCCATAACCCTCGAGATCCTCTGGCGCAGGCTCATATCCATAGTGGACGAGGCCGACTCCGCTGTCGCCAGGACCGCTTTCTCCAGCCTGCTCAGGGACGCCCACGACTACACATGCATGTTCACGGATCGGCGCGGGCGCGAGCTAGCCCAGGGGACGTTCGCGACGCCGGGCCAGTCCGGTGCGATGGCCCTCGGCGTCAAGAAGCTGGTCGCGTCGATGAGGGAGGAGGATCTCCGGCCGGGTGACGTATTCATAACGAACGACCCGTGGGCGCTGGCGGGCCACCTGAACGACGTCTGCGTCCTCTCCCCGATCTTCCACGAGGGCAGGCTCGCCGCGTTCACCGCGTGCGTGTTCCACCACTCGGACATCGGAGGGCGGGTGTCCTCCGACAACCACGACGTCTTCGAGGACGGGCTCTTCCTCCCGCCGGTCAGGCTGTACGCGGCCGGGGAGCCGAACGAGGCGGTCTTCGACATCATCCGGTGGAACGTCCGCACGCCGGATCAGGTGATAGGAGACATCAGGTCGCAGATCGCGGCGAACCACGTCTGCTCCGAGAAGGTCCTGCGAACCCTCGAGGAGTACGGCCTCCACCGCCTGGACGATCTCGCCGACGAGATCGTGGGGCGGACCGAGAGATCGATGAGGTCCGCGATCGGGAAGGTCCCCGACGGCGTCTACCGCGCAGAGGGCGTCATAGAGCAGATGGAGGGCCGCGAGGACGTGGTGATCAAGGCCGCGGTCGAGGTGAGGGGCGGCGAGATCACGGTGGATCTCGCCGGGTCCTCCCCCCACGTGGGATGGGGAGGCAACGTCGTCTTCAACTTCACCTACGCCTACGTGTTCATGGCGCTGAAGAGCATGTTCGACCCGGACGTGCCGCTCAACGACGGGTGCACGGCACCGATCGAGCTGAAGGCCCCGGAGGGCACGGTCGTGAACTGCTCGTTTCCCGTCGCGGTCGCAGCCCGCATGCAGATCGGCCACTTCCTGACGGAGATAATCTACCGTGCCCTCGCCGTGGCCATGCCCGACCGCGTGATTGCCGCGAGCGGTGGGACCCCGGCGACCATGAACGTCTTCTACGGCCGCCGCTCCTCGGGCCGTCCCTGGCACTCGGTGGTCATCCGCGGCGGCGGCATGGGCGCGAGCGCGCGGCGCGACGGCGAGCACGTCTACATCTTCCCCGCGAACGGCGCGAACACGCCGGTCGAGATCTTCGAGAGCGACACGCCGCTCGTCATCGAGTGCCGCGAGCTGATCCCGGACTCGGGCGGTGCGGGCAGGTTCCGGGGCGGCCTGGGAAGGCGCGAGGTGATCCGCGTCCCGGACGACGAGTATGCGCCGCAGCCGCCCGTGAACCTGGGCATCCAGTCCGGACGCTTCCGGTATCCCCCGGAAGGCCTCGCGGGCGGCCGTCCCGGAGGTCTCGCACGCTTCCTCGTGAACGGCAGGAGCGGCAATCCGTACGGGCTGACCCAGCTCAAGCCCGGAGACGTGGTCACCATGGACGCCGCGGGCGGCGGCGGCTATGGCGACCCGCGGGAGCGCGACCGCGAGTCGGAGTCGCGCGACATGGCCGACGAGTACGTGACCGCCGGGAGAGGGGCGAGGACCTAGTATCCCAGATCCGCCAGGATCTCGCCGTCGCTGGCAGCCAGCCGGTCGCAGGGGACATCCACGAGCAGGAAAGCTCGCGACCCGCTCTCGAGCGATCCCGGCATGTCGCCCTCGTCGAGCCATGTCGACGAGCCCACCTTGAACGGTGTCCGCTCGTCGATGCGCTCCTCGATGACCGGCATCGGCGGGGACGTGGATCTGGCCCGCACCATCGGGTACGCGTAGTCGGTCATGTCGAGCCGCACGAAGCACTGCCCGGCCGTCGCGGGGGCCACCATGTCGAAGAAGCCGCTTCCCACGTCCACCTCGTGGTACATGGTGCCGCCTCCTCCCCCCTGCGTGATTGTGATCTCGTGCCGGCCGCGATCCATCTCGATGGCGACGTGCTTCCCCGGCTCGAGGACCACCGGGGCATCCTTGTCGACGATCACGGCGAGCGCCCTGTCTCGAGGGGCCACGACGTGCACCTCGCCCGGGTCGAGAAGGAACATGTACCCAAGGAACCCTCCCCCGATCATGCCGTAGAGGCCGAAGATGGCGAAGGCGGGAAGGAAGTGGGCCAGGCAGGCGCCCAGGATCGCCACCACGATGATCAGGGCCGTGTTGTCCTTGCGCGGCCCGGGAGCCGTGGCGGGTTGCGCCTGGCCAGCGCTCATCCGGATCCTCCGGCGCCACCCCCGCCTTCCGTTCCCGCCGAGAGCAGCCAGTCCCTGATCTTGGCCACTTCCTCCTCCATGCCGGGCGGGTCGAGATCCACGAAGCGGCGGAGCGAGCGCCGCACGGCCGCGTGCCTGCCGGCGTTCCTCTCCGCGAAGCCCTTCTGGAACCATGCCACGGCATCCGAGGGATCTATCGCGACGGCCCGCTCCAGGCACTCGACGGCCTCGTCGAACCTGCCGAGCTGGGAGAATGCATTGCCCCTGTTCCGCCACGCCAGGGAGTTCCCGGGGTCCAGGGCGATGGTCCTGTCCAGGCAGGCCAGCGACTCCTCGTGCCGGCCCAGCAGGGCCAGCAGGTGACCGAGATCGTGCCAGGCCACGCCGTCGTCCGGGGAAAGCTCCACCAGCGACTTGAACGCGTCGAGCGACTCGTCGTACCGCCCGACCTCGGCAAGGCTCAGGGCCCTCGAGTGCAGGCGCCTGACCGCCTCGGCACGCTGGGCGTCGGGGCCCGACCGCCGCCGGGCGGCGAACTCCTCGTAGGAGGGCACGTTCCTCCTCGTCTCGTCCATGACGCCGCCCTTGCCGGGCGGAGCGATCACGAGGCAGAGCCGGATCGGCAGTGCAGGATCCTCTTGCCTGAGCTGCAGCATCAGCCGGTGGTCCGGCGCGGGCCAAACGACGACGAACTCGGCGAGTTGATCCTCGGGGAACCCGACTTCTCCAGTGGGCCCTAGGAAGGCCGGCTTCCCCACGAGCCCGGCCATGCGTCGGGCGAGGTCGAGCATGCCCCTCTCGAGCCGCTCGCGCACCTCTAGGCGACCGGCCGCATCCTCGCGATCCGGGCGAATGCCCTCGTCGAGGACGATCGACACGTAGCCAACGTATCCCCCCCGCAGCGCAATGCTCGCGGTCAGGCCGTCGATGGACCTGAACGACAGGGGATCGCTGGACCTCTTGGAGGCCAGGAACCCGGCGAGTTGGAGCGCCGAGGCCGTGCCCTCGGGCCGCCAGGTCCAGTGCAGGCCGGAGAGAGTCCGGACCAAGTCGTCGAATGCCTCGATCCTCGATCCCATCGGTCCCATTTCTAGCACGAACCCGGGCCTCGGGCGAGGCGTCGCAGACGGCACGGATCCCAATGCCCTACGAGCGCACCTTCCCGAACACCCGCTCGAAGACCGGCATCGATCTCTCGATGGTCTCCTCGCCGACCGTGCAGTACGCGATGCGGAACCAGCCTGGGCTGCCGAATCCGGCCCCGGGGACGAGGAGGAGCCTCTCGTCGAGCGCTGCCTTCACGAACGCCGCATCGTCGGGGATGGGCGATCTCGGGAACAGGTAGAACGCGCCCCCGGGCTTCACCATCTCGTAGCCGATCCGCGTGAGGCCGTCGTACAGCATGTCGCGCTTGCGCCTGTACCAGTCGACGTCCACCGAGGCCTCCTGGCAGTCGCCCGCGACCTTCTGCCAGATGGCCGGCGCGTTGACGTAGCCCAGGGTCCTGTTGGCGAAGGTCATGGCGTTCATGAGCTTGGCGCAGTCCTCGATCTCCGGATGTATCGCCACGTAGCCGATCCTCTCCCCCGGCAGGGCCAGGTCCTTGGAATGGGACGTGACCAGGATCGCGTCGCGGTAGTGGCGGATGTGGCTCGGGCAATCCTGGCCATCGAAGAGGATCTTCCTGTAAGGCTCGTCGCTCACGAGGTAGATCGCATGTCCGATCTCCCGCTCCCTGGCCTCCAGCGCCCTTCCGAGGGCCTCCAGCGTGTCGTCGGAGTAGACGACGCCGGTCGGGTTGTTCGGAGTGCAGATGATAACGGCCTTGGTCCTAGGCGTCACGGCACCGGCGATGGCTGCCACGTCCAGGTCGAAGCCAGGACCGGCGGGCACCTTGACCACCTTGCCTCCGTGGTTGTCGATGTAGAAGAGGTACTCCACGAAGTACGGCACGATGATGATCACCTCGTCGCCCGGGTCGAGGATGGACTTGAGGATCACGTTCATGCCGCCGGCCGCGCCCACGGTCATGATCACGTGGCGGGCCTCGAAGGCCGCGCCCAGGGTCCTCGACAGGTACGAGGCGACCGATGCACGCACCTCGGGATAGCCTGCGTTGTTCATGTACCTGTGCATCGCGGGATCGTCGGACCCCGCGTACCGCCTGAGCGCCTCGTAGACCTCGCGGGGCGGGGCCGGCATGGGGTTGCCGAGAGTGTAGTCGAAGACGGCGTCCACCCCGTGGAGCGTCTTGAGCCGGGCTCCCTCCTCGAACATCCTGCGTATGAAGGAAGCGTTCACCATGTCGTGCTCGATCTTGCGGGCTATTGCCATGTCTGCTCCAGAGTTCAGTATCGGAACTGCGAGCCCCCTATGAACTCCCTGATGATGGAGGTTCGCGGCACCATGTCGGGTGGGATGCCGACGAAGAGATCCAGGAACTTGAGCAGGCGATACGCCTCGAGGAATGCCGGATCCTCGTGCGGAACCTCCAGCAGGAACCGCTGGGCGTAGGTCTTGAGGACTGCCAGCTCGTAGAGGAGCGTCGAGTTGAACATGACGTCCGCCAGATCCTGGTAGGGAAAGATGTTCTTCGCCTCGCCGCGCTTGACCGCGGGCCAGGCCATGATCGTCTGGGCCACCCCGTAGCCGCGGAACAGCCGGTCCCTGACCAGCCGCCGCACGAGGCGGACGTCGGTCGTGGAGATGCGGTTCGAATCGTCGAGGTTGAGCTGCGTGAGGGCGCTCACGTAGATGCGGAACTTGAGGTCGTCCTCGACACCGGCCGAGAGCCGGGGGTTCAAGGCATGGATGCCTTCTATCACCAGCACGTCCCTCTGGCCGAGCTGCACCGGGGTCCATTTCCCCTCGCTCTTCCGCTGACCGACCTCGAAGTCGTACCTGGGCACGCGCACCGGTTTTCCGGCAACCAGCGAAGCCAGGTGATCGGCGAAGAGGGAGAGATCGACGGCCTCGAGCGCCTCGAAGTCCGGCTTGCCCTTGCGATCGCAGGGCGTGTCCTCCCTGTTCACGTAGTAGTCGTCGACGCTGACGGCGACCGGGTTCAGGCCCATGACCCTCAGCTGCACGCCGAGGCGCTTGGCGAAGGTGGTCTTGCCCGAGGACGAAGGCCCGGCGACCAGGATCAGTCTCACGACCCCCTTGCGCCTCAGCTCCTCCACGATGTGGACGACCTTCCTCTCGTGCAGACCTTCCGCGACGCACACTATCCCGTCCACCTCACCGCTCAAGCATACCCGGTTGAGCTGGCCGACCGTGGAGACTCCCAGGATCCGGTTCCAGTCCTTGGTCTCACGGAACACGTCGAACAGCGTCTCCACGATGACCGGCTGTCCGGACGGTGCGCGTCCCGCGCGTCCCGCGCGTCCCTCCGGGAACCTGAGGAGCACGCCGCCCCGGAGCGGGAGGAGCGAGAAGTGAGGAAGCCTCCCGGTCGTGGGGGCCACCGGGCCATGACGGATGTCGAGGTAGTCGCCCAGCCTGACCAGGCGGACCGACTCGTGCCACCACGAGCCGAGGAGGAGCACCCTGTCGTCGAATCCCTGCTCCGAGAACATGCGCACGGCCTGCCGCGTGCTGACGCGCAGGAGCTCGATCGGGACGTTGGCCTTGACCAGGCGCTGCATCTCCCTCTCCAGCGCCCGGACGTCCTCCGCGGTCGGCTTTCCGGCGGCGCCCTCCCAGTCGTAGAAGACCCCGCCGCCCAGGCTCTGGCCGGCCATGAGCTTGACCCCGGGGTGCGCAGTCCTCACCGCGGACTGGAGCACGACCGTGAGCGATCGCCTGTAGACCTCGCGGCCCTCGGCGTCTCCCGGACGGACTAGCCGGACCTCGGCGCCGTCATACAGGACGTTGCCGAGCGAGACGAGCCTGTTGTCGAGCACCGCGGCGATCGGGGCGTCCCATCCCTTCAGGGGAAGCCCCATGGAGAAGGCGATCTCCTCGATGGTCGCGCCCTGCTCGGCCTGGAGGCCGCGCCCGTCCACCAGGACCGTCGGCCTAGCGCCAGTCCTGCCTCGTCCGGGCGGGATGGACCTCGATCCCACGCCGTCACTGAGCCGGGTTCGAACCAGGGACCCCGACGACCCTGAAGATGCGAAGGGGCTCCGCCTTCCCCTTCACGGACGTTGGCGGCATGTCCTCCACGCGCACCAGCCCCTGGACGTGGGTGAACGTGGGACTCGCGATCACGACCTCCATGGGCCCTGCCAGAGCGCAGAGCCGCGATGCCGTGTTCACGGGGTCGCCGATGGCCGTGTACTCCATCTTCCGCGTGGAGCCCATGTACCCCACTACGCAAGATCCCGAGCAGATCCCGATGCCGACCTTGATGTGCCGGAGGGCCTGCATCTCGCGCTCCACGTTGTACTGGTCCAGCGCGCGCTGCATCTGCCAGGCGGTCCTGACGGCGCGCATGGCGTGATCGGACTGCGTGACCGGC
>CAZGVR010000214.1:3099-7065 GCA_964528945.1 uncultured Myxococcales bacterium | reverse complement strand
CATCACTGCCCGCCGGCGCTCTTGGTTGCCCTCGCTATCCTCCGTCTCGGTAAGGATGACGCGCAGGGTGTGGGTGGCGGCGACCCCCTGGCGGGGGACGGAGGGTTCGGCGGGAGAATTGCCGTCGTCCGGCTCCGGATCCACGACCGGATCGGTCCAAGTGTCCACGGCCGTGTCCGCCCCAGGGTCCACTGCAGTGTCGTGGCCAGGGTCCGTGCCCGTGTCAGACGCCGTGTCTGGCTCTGCGTCCCCGTGCCCGTCAGCGCTCGTGTCGAAAGCCGTGTAGCACCCGCCCGCTGCCAGCACGGCCGCGAGCACCATACCAACCTCTATCCTCGTCATTGCCATGCCTCATTGTAGCACGCGCTTCCAGAGGCCGCTCTCACAGGAGCTTGCGGCGAGATCGCTTCGGCGTGTTGCACGGAGCTATCACGGGGCTATAATCGTGATAGCATACCCGAACCCGGAGGATTCGCATGGCAACGCTGCACGTGAAGGACGTTCCGGACGATATCTATGCCGCCTTGAAGGATCGGGCTCGCATGGAAGGCAGGTCGTTGGCCGAGGAGGTCAGGCGCATGCTGGCAGAAGCCCTGCGTCCAAGGCGCCCGATGGCAGAGGTCATGGCGGATATAGAGGAGATCAGGAAACGCTTTCCGGCTGCGCCCGGCCACGAGGACGATATCGTCCGCTTCATCCGCGAGGATCGAGAAAGATGATTGCCTGCGTCGCGGACGCGAGCGTCGTGGCCCGCTGGTGGTGCCGCGAAACCGACACGAGTCGGCCGGATGGCGCGATCTCTCTCCTCCGCGCCTTGAAGGCCGGGACGCTGTCCATCCACGTTCCTGATCTGCTCCCGATCGAGGTGGGCAATGCCATGTGGAAGCTGGTGCGCTTCGGAGGCTGGAACATCGCTTCGGCCCGGGCGGCCCTGGGCCAGCTACAGGAGATACCCCTGACCGTTCATCACGTCACCGTGGAACTGGTCGGGACCGCGTTCGACGTCGCTTCGAGCCACGGCATCACGGTGTACGACGCCATGTACGTCTGCCTTGCCGCCCGCCTGGACCTCCCGCTCCTCACGGCCGACGATCGGCTCGTGCGCAAGATCGGGCCCTCGTTCCCGTTCGTGAGATCTATCGTCTGACCAGGCCTCATGAGGTCCCTGACCAGGCCTCGCCCGATCCCGGCCGCGGCCTAGGGCTCGTTCGCCTCGCCCGCGATCCTGACGACCTGCCTCTCCGAGTAGTAGAAGCTGTCCGCGTAGACGAGCAACCCAGATCCCGCGGCCAGGGCGAGCGCACCGTCCACGAGCACCATGTCCCCGAACCAGCCCAGGAAGTCGGCGGGCATGCTGCAGAGCATGGCCGGCACCGGAACCGGCGTCTGCCCCTCGGTATCCCAGACGTACTTGCCGTCGCGGACCGGCTCGTACGCCTGCACCTCACCGGCCGCGCAAGTGATCGCGAGCGAGGCCGCCTGCTTCGTGGCCGCAGGCAGCTCGGGTTGCCCATATCCCGACCACTCCGCCACGGACCTCTCGACCGAGTCGAACGATATGGCCAGCCCCGAGGGCTCAGGGGTGAAACTCCCTTTCCAGACCTCGTGCAGCATCTCGCTCGTGTGGTAGAAGTCCTGTTCCCCCTTCATGTACTCGCCGAACGACGGGCCGATCGTGTTGCCGCCGCTCGTGTCGATGGCGAGCGTCGCGGATCCGTCCTTCCCGATCTCGAGCACGAAGGTGCCGCTCGCGCTCGCGCTCTCGCTCGACTGCGAGCACCCGTGCTCCAGATCCACGTCGATCGTCAGCGCGTAGGTGCCGGCCCTCTCCGCGGCCTCGACGCCCGCGGCCGTGGGCGGATCCGGGATCTCGGCGACCGTCACGGTCCGCGACCCGGCACCGCCGCAGGCAACGCAGGCGAGCGCGGCCACTACTTGCACGGCGTGCCAGGCCATCGGGGCCCACCGCCCCGTGGACCGCGTCCCCCTCAACGCCGCCTTCCGCTCGATCTCATCTTGTCGTCCACGTACTCGAGCTTGTGCCTGATCCTCTTCGCGAGGTCGCGGCAATCCTCGCACACCTTGATCTCGCCGTTCTTCTCGGCGAAACGGGCCGCGATCTCCAGCGCCTCCGCGCACGTCCGTCCCTGCACTTCCGTGATGGATATCTTGGCCATGCGCCACCTCGGCCCCAGCCGCGATATTAGCCGCGAGGCCGCCCTTCCGCCACATCGAGAAACATCATCGGGCGCACGGCCCTGCCGATCGTGGGGCGCGTCGAGGTTGACTGCCCTTGCGGCGCGCGGGTATGTTCGCTACCTCCAGGCAACCAGGAATGAATCCGGTATCGAAAGACGCTCCAGGCGAGCGGGCCCTGCTCCTGGGCAACGAGGCCATCGTGCGCGGCGCGCTCGAGGCGGGGGTCGCCGTGGCCACCGGCTATCCAGGGACGCCAGCCTCCGAGATCGGCGACACGTTCGCGGCCGTGGCCCGGGACCGGCTCCTCCACTTCGAGTACTCGGTCAACGAGAAGGTGGCGTTCGAGGTCGCGTTCGGAGCGTCGCTCGCCGGGGCCCGCGCGATCTGCTCCATGAAGCACCTGGGCCTGAACGTGGCGGCCGATCCGCTCGTCACGAGCGCCTACGTCGGGCCCGTTGGCGGCTTCGTGATCGTCTCTGCCGCGGATCCCGGATGCCACACGAGCCCCAACGAGCAGGACCACCGCTACCTCGCGCGCATGAGCTGGATCCCGGTGCTCGACCCGTCCGACCCTGAGGAGGCCAGGGCAATGACCCTCGAGGCATTCTCCCTGTCCGAGCGGTGGCGCGTGCCGGTAATCCTCAGGCCCACGACCAGGGTCTCGCACACGCAGGGCGTCGTGACCCTGGGTGTTCTCCCGCCCCGGCCCGGAAGGACCGCGTTCCGGCCCGATCCCGGCAGGTTCGTGCCGGTCCCGGCCATCGCGCGGCGCGAGCGGCAGGATCTCCTCGACCGCATGAGGATCGCCGCCCTGGACGTGGAGTCCTCGCCCTTCAACTCCCTCGTTCGCGGGAGCGGGCGGCTCGGCGTGCTCGGCACCGGGGTCTCCCGCTCGTACGTGCTCGACGCGCTCGACGACCTCGGCCTCTCGGCCGAGGTGAGCGTGCTCGGGATCGGCACGCCCTTCCCCCTTCCAGCGGGCATGGTGGCCGCGTTCCTCGACGCGTGCGACACGGTCGTGGTCGTGGAGGAGATGGAGCCGTTCCTGGAGGACGCCTTGAAGGCCGCGGCCTCGGGCCGCCACGGCCGCGTGGCCGTGCGCGGAAAGGGCGACGGCCTGCTCCCATGGGCCGGCGAGTACGGGCCGGGCATGGTGCGCGCCGCCATCGCCGCTGCCGCGGGCCGCCCGGTTCCGGCGCCCGGGGCAGGGGCCGTGCAGCACGGGCCGGGCCTGCCCGGCAGGCCGCCCATCCTCTGCGCGGGCTGCCCGCACAGGTCCACGTTCAGCGCGGTCCGGATCGCGGTCGACGACCGGGCCCTCTTCCTGAACGACATCGGCTGCTACACCCTGGGCTTCGGCCCGCCGCTCCGGACCGCGGACGCCCTGCTCTCCATGGGGTCATCGATCCCCATGGGCACGGGCATGGAGCGTGCAACGGGACGCAAGGCCATCGCCTTCATCGGCGACTCCACGTTCTTCCACTCGGGCATCACGGGCCTGCTGAACGCCTCCTACAACATGGACGACCTCCTGGTCGTTGTGCTCGACAACCGCATCACGGGGATGACCGGACACCAGCCCAACCCCGGGATGGGCCTGACGGGCATGGGCTCGAGGGGCCCGGATCTCCGGATCGAGGACTTCGCGCGCGCGTGCGGCGCCGGGCTCGTGAGGGTGGTCGATCCCCACGACCAGCGCGCGGCCGCGACAGCCATCTCCGAGGCCTACGAGTGGAAGGGCCTGTCAGTGGTCGTGAGCCGCGCCCC
>CAZGVR010000214.1:0-3076 GCA_964528945.1 uncultured Myxococcales bacterium | reverse complement strand
GGGGGGTTCGCGCGCGCGCGGCTCGGCAAGCGCGTGCTCGGCCGGCCCTCAGGCACTGCCGAAGGGCTCGCGCCCTGCACTGCCCATTGCCCGGTGAACCTCTGCATCCAGGGCTACCTGGCCGCGTTCGAGAAGGGCGAGATCCGGGACGCCTACAGGATCGTCCGGACGTCGCTCCCTCTCCCTTCAGTGGTCGCGCGGGTGTGCCCGCGGACCTGCGAGGGCGCGTGCGTCAGGAAGGACCTGGACGGATCGGTCGCGATCAACGACGTGAAGCGCGCGATCACGGATCTCGCGACCGACGACGACCGCCGTGCCGTTCGCGAGGCCCTGCGCGGATCGCGCCCGCCAACGGGCAAGCGCGTGGCCGTGGTTGGCGCAGGGCCCGCAGGGCTGGCCTGCGCCTCGGACCTCGCGCTCGAGGGCCACGAGGTCACGATCCTCGAAGCCTCTGATCGCGCGGGAGGCATGCTCTCCTGGGCCATCCCGTCGTTCCGTCTTCCGCGGGCCGTGGTGGAGGCGGACGTCGCGGACGTGCTCGCGCTCGGACCGACGCTGGTCACGGGCCGCGCCCTGGGCCGCGACTTCTCCACCGAGAGCCTGCTCGCGGACGGGTTCGACGCCGTGTTCCTGGGCATCGGCGCAGGACGCGGCCGGCGGCTCGGCATCGAGAGCGAGGGATCTGACCAGGTCATCCAGGTCCTGGATCTCCTGGCCCGCGTGTCCTCGGGCGAGCGTCCCTCGCTCGGGAGCCGCGTGATCGTCCTGGGCGGCGGCGACTCGGCCGTGGACGGCGCCCGGACAGCGCTCAGGCTGGGCGCGAGCGACGTCAGGATCCTCTACAGGCGTGCGCGCCCGGACATGCCGGCCTCCGGCCACGAGGTCGAGCGTGCGATCGCGGAGGGGGTCGTCCTCGAGGATCGCGTTGCCCCCGTGCGGGTCGTGGCGCGCGATGGCAGGGTCTCGGCCCTCCTCGCGGCCGCCACCTCCCCGGGCGAGCCGGACTCGAGCGGCCGCGCACGGCCCGCCCTCGTCCCTGGCAGCGAGCGCGAGATCCCTGCGGACACGATCCTGGTAGCCGTGGGACAGGCCGGAGATTCGATGGGGGAGGCCGGTCCAGGGTGCGGCGCGACAGCGGAGCCGTGGGTGTTCGCGGGCGGCGACGCTGTCCTTGGCCCGTCCACGGTGGTGAGAGCCATCGCCTCGGGCCGTGCCGCGGCCCGGTCGATCCATCGCATGCTCTCGGGCATTCCTGGCCTCGAGGCCCCGTTCTTCGAGGGCCCGGAGAGCGCTTCGGACGCCTCGAGCTACGTGACCCCGGATCTCGAGCGAGTGCCAAGGCTGGTGCCGCCCTCCCTGGCAGCCCATGACGCGCGCCGCTCGTGGGACGAGGCGGAGATGGGCTCGCCCCGACCCGAGAGCGTGCGCGAGGCCGGCAGGTGCCTGGGCTGCGCGTCCTGCGCCAGGTGCGAGGCTTGCATCTCCACGTTCGGTTGCCCTGCCTTCTTCCGCGACGCAAGGGGCAGGATCCGCATAGATCCGGTTCTTTGCTGGGGCTGCGGCGTGTGCGCCGCGCTCTGTCCCGACGGGGCCATCCGCCGCGTGGACAGGAGGCCGGCGTGAAGCTTCGCATCCACCTCGCGGGCGTTGGCGGCCAGGGCACGCAGACCGCCTCGCGAGTCCTGGGCGAGGCGGCCATGCGCGCTGGCATCCCCGTGCTCGTGAGCGCGCTGCACGGCATGGCCCAGCGAGGCGGCGCGGTCACCAACCAGGTGATCCTGGGATCCGCGCGCTCGCCGGTCATCGATCCGGGGCAGGCGGACGTCGTGGTCGGGTTCGAGCCCATAGAGGCGGCCCGCTCCGCGGCCCTGCCTCGGCCCGGCGCGCTCGTGATCGTCTCGCGCAGCTGCATAGTGCCCTACTCGCTCACTGCCTCGGGAGGCACCTACCCCGACGTGGAAGGGATCCTCGCGCCCCTCCGCGCGATCGCGGGCAGGATGGCCACGATCGACGCTTGCGGCCTGGCGGCCCGCGCGGGCGACGCACGTGCCGTGGGGCCGGTCATGCTGGGCGCTCTCGCGGCCGCGGCCGTGCTGCCGTTTTCCGCGAGCGATCTGCGCGTCACGCTCTCGGACCTGTCCCTGGGCTCGCGCCGCGCCGTGAGCCTGGCCGCGTTCGACCTGGGACTTCGCGGGTGATGATTCAGACTATCCCTTGTCGGTTCCTGACGTGTCGGGGTTCTTGAAGACACCAAACTCAGATGATATCGTAGGACATCCTGCACTCGGTTGTCGAAGTGGCCGGCAGGAGGACGTTTTCGATGAACTGGGAACACTTCAGGAATGCACCTGTATCCGAGGCCATCCTCGATATCCGTGTCAAGCTACCTGCGTCGGTGACCCTGGAAGAACTGGCCGCGGTACAGGTGGGCATCAAGGACCGCTTTCCCAACAGGCAAGATCGTCTCTCGTGGGAAGGAGTGGTTTCCTTGGGTCCGGACGCCAAGGTCGCCATGCAGCAGAAGTCGAGTGGTCCGGACGGGTATCAGTTCCACTCTGCAGATGGTCGCAGGACGCTCCAGGTGCGATTCGATGGCATGACCTTCATCCTGCTCCGCCCATATGGCTCCTGGGTGGATTTCCGTGACGAGGCGCATGATCTCTGGGATCTCTACAGCAAGTCGCTGAAGCCGGAGGCGATCACCCGTCTGGCGTTGCGCTACATCAATCGGATCGAGATCCCATCGACCGTGTCGGACTTCAAGGAGTACTTCCGCACGACACCCGAGATCGCCCAGGGCCTTCCACAGGGACTAGCCGGTTTTCTCATGCGATTGCTCGTGCCTATGGAGCCCTACAAGTGCATGGCCATCATCACGGAGACGATCCTCCCGGTCGATGGCAGGTTCCTGCCTTTCATCCTGGATATCGACGTCTTCGACGAGAATCCACTGTCTTCCGGAACCCCGGCGATATGGGAGGTCATGGATCGCCTCCGCGATTGCAAGAACGACATCTTTTTCGAGAGCATCACAGAGGCTACCAAGGAGTTGTTCCGATGAGCCACGCTGCCGCCA
>CAZGVR010000213.1:6669-7077 GCA_964528945.1 uncultured Myxococcales bacterium | reverse complement strand
GTTATAATCAGCGGACAGCAAGGATGGGTGCGATGATCCCCTTGACGAGCAAGAGCGCAATCACGATCGCGCTGGCCGCGATCCTGGCCGCAGGATGCAAGACCGGGTTCAACCCGGTGGGAGACGCGGAGGACGACACGGCCGGCGACTCCCCGGACGGCGACGGGACCGCTCCCGTCTGCGGGAACGGCGAGACCGAGGGCGCGGAGGAGTGCGACGACGGCGCCAACGGCAACCCGGACGACGGGTGCACGGACGCGTGCTTCTACACCTGCGCCGCGGACGCCGAGTGCGACGACGGGCTGGGGTGCACCGAGGACACGTGCGTCCTCGCGACTCACACCTGCGACCACGACCTGCTCGGGATAGGGGTCGAGTGCAGGCCGGCCGGCCACCCGGTGTGCGACC
>CAZGVR010000213.1:5845-6658 GCA_964528945.1 uncultured Myxococcales bacterium | reverse complement strand
GCCGCGGCCAAGAACCACGCGCGCGTCACGCTGGTGTGCGACCCGGCCGATTACTGCGACGGGGCCAGCCCGACCTGTCCGGGGGACGGGTTCGCGATCGAGGGCACGGCGTGCGACGACGGCGACGACTGCACAACGACCTCGACGTGCGACGATGGTGGCCTGTGCGCGGCCGTGGCCCCGGCCCCGGCTGCCATCGCGGCCGGGTACTCGCACACGTGCGCCCTCACGGCGAGGGGCGGCGTGAAGTGCTGGGGCAGCAACCTGACCGGTCAGCTGGGCATGGGCGACTACGACGAGATCACGACGGCCATCCAGGTGTCGGGACTCGAGTCGGGCGTGCTCCAGATCTCCGCGGACTACGAGCACACGTGCGCGCTCCTGGGCAGCGGAACCGTCCAGTGCTGGGGAGACAACACCTACGGCCAGCTCGGGGATGGCAGCGCGGGCGGCTCGAGCAACGCCCCGGCCGACGTCGTGTCCCTGCCAGGGACGGTCACCCAGGTGAGCGCGGGCGGCTACCACACTTGCGCGGTGCTCGGAGGCTCCGGGGTCGCGTGCTGGGGCGCGAACGACGACGGACAGCTAGGCACGGGGGACACGCTACCCAGCCCGACGCCCGTGCTGGTGGCCGGGCTCACGGGCGCAACCCAGGTATCAGCGGGCGGCTACCACACGTGCGCGAGGACCGGGACGGGCGACGTCGCTTGCTGGGGACGCAACGACTCCGGACAGCTCGGGGTGGACATCTTGGCAACGCCGTCGAGCGCGGTTCCCGTTCCGGTCGTGGGCCTCCCCGCGGGCGCGACACTG
>CAZGVR010000213.1:0-5835 GCA_964528945.1 uncultured Myxococcales bacterium | reverse complement strand
CAACTCCTACCGCCAGCTCGGGAACACGGACGAGGACCCGAGCGCCTGGCCGGTCGGCGTGCTCGGCGCGGCCAGCGGGGTCACCCGCCTCTTCGCCGGCCCGCTTCACACGTGTGCGATCACGAATACTGCCCAGCTGCTGTGCTGGGGCACGAACTCCTGCTGGAACATGGCCGACCCCGATCTGGGCTACGCGGACACCGCCATCCACATCGAGGAGCTGGCGGGCGCCGTCACGTGGGCGGCTCCGGGCGGAAACATGACCTGCGCGATCGAGGACGGCTGGGCGCGGTGCTGGGGTTGCAACACCTACCACGAGCTGGGGTCCGGCACCGACTATGCCGGGCCTGTGCCTGTGCGCGTCTGCAACCTGTGATCTCTCCCGTGAACGGCTGGCGGTTCCCGAGGATCTTCTGGGTCGCCAACTCCGTCGAGCTGTTCGAGAGGGCGGCCTACTACGGGATGTTCATCGCCCTCTCCGTGTACCTCACTGACGAAATCGGGTTCACGGACGTGGAGACCGGGTGGATAGCCGCCGCGTTCGCGGCCCTCCTCTACCTGATGCCGACGCTGAGCGGCGCGCTCGCGGATCGGATGGGGTTCAGGCCCTCCCTGCTGATCGCGTTCGGATCGCTTGCGGCCGGCTACGCGACCCTGGGGCTCTGGCAGACCAAGCCCACCGCGCTCGCTGCGCTGGCGATCATCGTCGCGGGCGGATCGTTCGTGAAGCCGGTCATCTCGGGTACCGTGGCTCTGTGCTCGGACGAGAAGACCAGGGCCAGGGCGTTACCCATCTTCTACCTGATCGTGAACGTGGGATCGTTCACCGGAAAGACGGTGGCCAAGCCCCTGAGGACCGGCCTGGGCATAGAGACCATCAACCTCTACTCGGCTGCGATGGCCCTGATCGCCTTCGCGATCGTGCTCCTCGCGTACCGCTCCCCGGCCGGGAGCGCGATCGCCGGCTCGGCCGCGCGCTCGAGGACCGTGGGCGAGACGCTCCTGGGCCTGTTCAGGGTGCTCCGGAACCCGCGGTTCGTCTCCCTGATACTGATCGTCGCCGGGTTCTGGGCAATCCAGGGCCAGCTGTACGCGTCCATGCCCAAGTACATACTCAGGGTAGTGGGCGAGGACGCGGCGCCCGAGTGGCTGGCGAACGTGAACCCGCTGGTCGTCGTCATCATGGTCGTTCCGGTGACACACCTCGTGAGGCGGATGGAGCCGGTGGCGTCGATCCAGGTCGCACTGGGCCTGATCCCGTGCTCCGCCATGCTCATGGGATCGGTGTGGCTGTTCGGCGGCGTCGGAGCCGGGCCGGTCAGGCTGCCTCTCGGGATCGAGGCGCACCCGGCCACACTGGCCGCGTGCGCCGGGATCGCCCTGCAGGGGCTCGCGGAGTGCTTCCTCTCGCCGCGGTTCCTCGAGTACGCGTCGCGCCAGGCGCCGGAAGGGGAGGTGGGCCTGTACATGGGCTACTCCTACCTCACCAACTTCTTCGCCTGGCTGGCCGGCTTCTCGGCTTCCGGCTATCTCCTCGATGCGTACTGCCCGGACCCCTCGAAGGTCCCGCAAGCGGCCCGCGCGCAGGCCTATGCCCACGCCCACCACATATGGTACGTGTTCGCAGGCGTCGGAGCCGTGTCGTTTCTCGCGCTCCTCGTGTTCCGCCTGGTGACCAGGAAGAAGGAGATCCCTGATGCCAAGGACTGACACCGAGACGCAGCAGGTCATCTACTCGATGGTGCGGGTCGGTCGGACCTTCCCGCCCGGGCGGCAGGTGCTCAGGGACATCTCGCTCGGGTTCTACCGCGGCGCGAAGATAGGAGTCCTCGGGCTGAACGGCGCGGGCAAGAGCACGCTCCTCAGGATCATGGCCGGCATCGACCAGGAGCACGCGGGCGAGACGCTCCTGTCCAAGGGCTACTCGCGCGGCCTGCTCGAGCAGGAGCCGGCCCTGGATCCCGGCAAGACCGTGAAGGAGGTCGCCCAGGAGGGCGTGCAGCCGATCGTGGACGCGCTCCAGCGGTTCGAGGAGGTGAGCGGCAGGCTCGGCGAGCCGCTCGACGACGAGGAGATGCAGAAGCTCCTGAACGAGCAGTCGCGGCTCCAGGACGAGATCGACGCGCAGGACGGGTGGAACCTGGACAGCAGGCTCGACCTGGCCATGGAGGCGCTCAGGTGCCCGCCGCCCGAGACACCGGTCAAGGTCCTCTCCGGGGGCGAGCGACGGCGCGTGGCCCTGTGCAGGCTGCTCCTCCGGAAGCCGGACATCCTGCTGCTCGACGAGCCGACCAACCACCTGGACGCGCTGTCCGTGGCCTGGCTCGAGAACCACCTGAGGGAGTACGAGGGCACGGTCATCGCCGTGACCCACGACCGCTACGTCCTGGACAACGTGGCCGCCTGGATCCTCGAGTTGGACCGCGGCCACGGCATCCCGTGGAAGGGGAACTACTCCTCCTGGCTGGAGCAGAAGAGGGATCGCCTGGCCAAGGAGGAGAAGGCAGACGCGAGGAGGCAACGGACGCTCGAGCGCGAGCTGGACTGGATCCGCATGTCGCCGAAGGCGCGTCAGGCCAAGGGCAAGGCGCGCGTGAACGCGTACGAGGCCCTGCTGGAGCAGGAATCCGAGCGGCGGCGCGAGGAGATGTCGATCTACATCCCGCCCGGGCCGCGCCTTGGGAACCTCGTCATCGAGCTGCAGGGCGTCTCCAAGGCGTTCGACGATCGCCAGATCCTCGAGGACCTGTCCTTCACCATCCCGCCGGGGGCCATCGTGGGCGTGATAGGGCCCAACGGTGCTGGCAAGACCACCCTGCTCAACCTGATCACCGGCAAGGTGCAGCCGGACGCGGGCGCGATCCGGACGGGCGAGACCGTGAAGCTGGCGTACGTGGACCAGTCGCGCGACACGCTCGACGGCTCGAAGAACGTGTGGGAGG
This sequence comes from uncultured Myxococcales bacterium, assembly GCA_964528945.1. Classification (GTDB taxonomy): domain Bacteria; phylum Myxococcota_A; class Polyangia; order DRWM01; family DRWM01; genus CAZGVR01. The sequence goes on along the minus strand of CAZGVR010000213.1, from coordinate 2,893 downwards.
AGATCTCGGGTGGGGAGGAGCCCATACGCCTGGGCGCGCGCGAGGTGAACTCGAGGGCCTACGTGGCGTCCTTCAACTTCACCGGCACGGATCAGCAGAAGAAGGTGAAGGACCTGTCGGGCGGCGAGCGCAACCGCGTCCACCTCGCGAAGATGCTCAAGCAGGGAGCCAACGTCCTCCTGCTCGACGAGCCGACCAACGACCTGGACGTGAACACGCTTCGGGCGCTCGAGGAGGCCCTGGAATCCTTCGCGGGCTGCGCCGTGGTCGTGAGCCACGACCGCTGGTTCCTGGACCGCATCGCTACGCACATCCTCGCGATCGAGGACGACGGATCCGTGCACTGGTTCGCGGGCAACTGCGCCGACTACGACGCGGATCGCAGGCGTCGCCTTGGCCAGTCCGCGGAGATCCCCAGGAGGCTGGCGCACAGGAAGCTGACGCGCTGATCCGGCGACGCCGCCAGGCACGGGTGATTGACAGGCGGGGCGAGATGGGGCACTTCATGTGGCGCCCGTGGAGAGGGGGTAGAGAGGGCCCGATGACCCGGAGAGCAAGGAAGGGATTCGACGCGGCGGCCATGCTGGAGCTCGTCAGCAGGACCTTCGCCATAGGGATCGAGCAGCTGCCGCCCAGGCACAGGGAGCCGATCACGGTGGCATACCTGCTCCTCAGGGTGTCGGACTACCTCGAGGACAACATCGAGATGCCTGCCGCCAGGAAGATCGACCTGCTACGTCTATGGGCCGGCGTGCTCGAGGGCCGGTCCGGGGTCGAGGATCTGACGCGCCAGCTCCATGAGACCGACCCGGAGGACCCCGAGGCGGAATGCGCGAGGCAGGCCGGCGCCATACTCGGGCTGCTCCGCAGGCTGCCAGCCGAGATACAGGAGATCATCGTGGAGGAGGTGATCGCCTCCACGCTGGGCATGGCCAGGTGGCAGGCGCGCGGGCCCGACATCCCGGACGAGGAGCACCTGGACGACTACATGTTCGAGGTGGCCGGCAGGGTTGGGCTCATGCTCACGCGGATCTTCTCGTGGTACGCCCGTCCGATCCACGCGATCCACGAGGACCTCATGCCGCTCGCCCGCGAGTTCGGCCTAGCGCTCCAGACCGTGAACATCGTCCGGAACATGCGCGAGGACTTCGACCGCGGGTGGATCTTCGCCCCCGAGTCCTTCTGCGCGAAGGTCGGGCTCTCCAGGAAGGACCTCTTCGACCCCGAAAAGGCCGGCAAGGCGCTCGAGGTGGTCGGAATGCTGGCGGACAAGGCCAACCGGCACTCGCGCAAGGGACTCGACTACGTGAAGCTCATCCCGAAGCGGTTCCGCCACATCCGGCTCTTCTGCACGCTCCCCCTGTTCTTCGCCGTGCGGACCACGGCCATCAGCAGGGGAAACACCGAGGTGCTGGAGCACGAGGCCAAGATCTCGCGGGAGGACGTGGGACGGATCATCGACGAGACCAGCCGCCTGATAGACTCCAACGACTGGCTCGACGACTTCTACAGGAAGCTGGAGGTGGGGTGATGGGATCGCTCAAGGACGTCCTGACCGCGCCGGGCGCGAGGAGGATCGTGATAGAGGACGCGATCCGTCTCGTGGACGACGAGGTGGGCGCAAAGTCCGGCGTCACCGGGTTCGCGCGCAAGGCCGGCTACAAGATCTTCAAGAAGGTCAAGCCCAACGTCATGCACGCGGCCGTGGACAACCTCCTCGACGACTTCGCCGCAGCGATCGATCCCTTCTACCAGGAGCACCTTGCATCGGGGAGGATGGGATCGGTCGCCCAGACCATCCTGCCGAAGAGGAGCAAGGTGGCCGAGGCGCTGCTCGCGATCACGGACAGGCGCGCGGAGAGGCACGAGGGCGGGGTCGTGAAGGCCACCTACTACAAGCTGAGGCCGACCGCGATCCGTCACACCGAGGAGGCGATCCCGGGCGTGTGCCGGCTCATCGACAAGCACGCCGGCAGATAGGGCTCCTGCGCATTATTTGCGCAGCACGTCCGCGCACTTGTTGCACCGGAGATCGATCGAACCGCGGCAGACCATGACAAACCGCGCCATTCCCGCGTGGCACGCCGCGTGCAAGATCGGCATCCAGCCGATGTGGAAAGAAAAGGAAGGGTGAGCGAGATGAAGACTTCGAGAGCGTTCCTGATGCTCGTGATACTCGTCGCGGTCTCCGCCTGCTCGCAGCAGGCCCAGCCCGAGGAGATGAAGACCGCGGCCCTCACGGCCGGAGAGCAGGGGTTGGAGGAATCCCCGGCCGTCGCACAGGCGACAGCCGAGGACGGTTCCCCGGCAGTGGCTTCAGCGGTCAAGGCGTGCACGTGCAAGTAAGGCGGCGCGTGCACGTGCGGCGGCAATTGCAAGTGCGGCGGCGACGGCAAGTGCGGCGGCCAAGGAAAGTGCATGGAACCGGCGGTCTCTGGCCATGGCGCATGCGGCTGCGACGGCAAGTGCGGCTGCGGCAAGGAAGGCACGGCCGGCTGCAAGTGCAAGTCGGGCGGCGCGTGCACGTGCGGCGGCGACTGCACGTGCGGCGGCGACGGCAAGTGCGGCGGCGACGGCAAGTGCGGCGCGATGGCTGCCGCCGGCCACGGCGCACGCCCGGGAATGGCGGGCGCATCCGCCGGATCGTGCGGGTGCGGAGGCAAGGCCCAGGCACTCCCTCCTGCCCCGTGACGCGGCCATCGTCTTTTCCGCCCGGAAGCATTATCCTCTACAGGGAAGCATGACAGCGAAGGGCAGATCCGGGCTGTGGCTGGTCCTCCAGGCGCTCCTCGCCGCCGGGTTGGTCACCGTGGTCGTGGTGCTCGCCCATGGTGCGCTCGCGCGCGTCGAGAAGGCGTCACAGGACAGGGCCAGGACCCTGGCGCGCACGGTC
>CAZGVR010000212.1:0-7109 GCA_964528945.1 uncultured Myxococcales bacterium | reverse complement strand
GGATCTCCCTCACGTCGCCAGCATGCAGGAGGTCCGCGAGCTGCTCAACCAGCGCCAGATTCCAGAGTACGAGGCGGTCGCCACCATGGGGATAGGCGTGTTCGAGACGCTCAAGGCGATCGCCAAGCTGGTCTTCGTCGAGCTCAAGAAGACGCACAACTAGGGCCTTGCTGGTCCCGTCGCCAGATCTCCTCTGGGCGTCGTGCCGCGACTGGCTTCTCGGCCGCGATGGGCTGACCTCCGGCTCGCTGCGATCAGGAGCCGGGCCGAGGTGGTCGCGGTCTTCGGCAGGCAGGGGATAGAGTCCTTCGCCGCGTTCGGGTGGATGGAAGACACGGACGACGACGTGCTCCTCTCCACCTTCTTCATGGTCCTCCACGAGAGCCGCCACCTCCAGCACTTCCTGGCGCCATCGCGGCCCGTGCGGCACGGGCCCTGGCTGGCTCTCGGGCAGGGCGATTTCGACCTCGAGATCGCCTTCTGGCCCGACGAGATGGATGACCCCGGGGCCGCGCCCGGCGCCTGCCCGGAGCCGCTCGCCCGCACCATCGAGTACGCGCGAGCCCTTGCCGTCAGCGCCGGGGCCGAGAGGCTCTGCCTGAGTCACGGCCTCGAGAGTGCGCCTCGCGCCCTCCTGGAGCGCGGCATCTCAACCGCGCCCGGCTTCCTGTCGATCTGAACCCGGGGGGCTAGGCCCGGCGAGGGCGGCGCTTCTGCAGGATGAACCTGTCTATCCAGATCGAGAGCGGCGAAGCGATGTATATGGAGGAGTACGTCCCGATCACGATGCCGATCGTGAGCGCGAGGGCGAAGTTCTGGATCGTGCCGCGCGCGAGGAACAGGATGGGCAGGACCGCGAGCTCGGTCGTGAGGGCCGTCATGATGGTCCTGGACAGTGTCTCGTTGATCGACTTGTCTATTACCAGCGAGAGCTCGCGCTCGCGCAGCTTGGCCAGGTTCTCCCGGATCCTGTCGTAGACCACGATCGTGTCGTTGATCGAGTACCCGATGATCGTGAGGAGAGCCGCGATCATCGGCAGGCTCACCTCCCGCCTGAGGAGCGTGAATATGCCTATCGTGATCGCCGAGTCGTGGAACAGACACAGGACCGCGCCCGGCGCGAACCTGAGGTCGAACCGGAACGCCACGTAGACCAGGATGAGGCCCATTGCCACGAGCAGCGACATGATGCCCGAGTCGCGCAGCTGCCGGCCGACCGCCGGGCCCACCCACTGGATCTCCTCGGCCTCGGCGCCGACGCCTGGCAGGGCCTTGCCTAGCGCGATCAGGAAGTTGTCGGCCACGCCCTTCAGGAAGACGTCGTAGGTGTTGTCCTCGGTGCGTCCGAACACGCATACGGGGTCCAGGCAGCGCTCCAGCTCCTCGGCGCTCAGGGCCTTGTCATCGGCCTCGCTGCCGGCCGCGGCGCTCGCGGCCCTGCCCTCGGCCGAGCCGAGGGTCGCCTTCTGGCGCAGTTCCAGCCCGGCCTCGCGGGCCACGCGCTCGATCTCCGCGGGGTCAACGCCCTTGTCGAAGACGAGTGTGATCTTGTCGCCGCCCGGGCTCAGCTTGAACTCGCGCAGCTTCTCCTCGGGGAAGGCATCGCGGAACTTCTTCTCCACGGACGCGCTCTTCTCCGGCGGAAGGGTCGTCACGGCGTCGATGCGCACGCGGTACCGGTCGCCGCCCCCGCCGATGCGCACGAGGTCGCTCTTGCGGTAGCCGGCCTTGCCGATCACGTCCCTCAAGGACGCGATCTCGACCGGCTTCGAGAGCTAGAACTGCACCTCGGTGCCGCCCTTGAAGTCGATCCCGTAGTTGGGCCCGGGATACACGGCGAGGACGAGGCTCACCGCGACCGCGATCCCCGAGACCACGGCGAACCTGGACGCGTACTTCATGAACGGGAAGTTGATGTCGGGCCTAATCCACTGCATCGCTGCGCCTCGATCCCCTATATGCTCAGGACCTTCACGGGCTGCTTCCGCTCGACGATCAGGTCGAAGAAGATGCGCGTCACGAAGACGCCCGTGAAGATGGACGTGATGATGCCGATGAGCAGCGTGACGGCGAAGCCCTTTATCGGCCCGCTGCCGTACTGGAGCAGGACCACGCCCGCGAAGAACGTGGTGATCTGCGAGTCGAAGATGGTCCAGAAGGCCCTTCCGAAGCCGGCCTCCACCGCGCTCCTCGGGCTCTTCCCGCCGCGCAGCTCCTCTCGGATCCTCTCGTAGATGAGGACGTTCGCGTCAACGGCCATTCCCATGGTGAGCACGATGCCCGCGATTCCGGGGAGCGTGAGCGTGGCCTCGAAGATCGACATGATCGCGAGGATCAGGGTGACGTTGATCGCGAGCGAGATGTCGGCGAGGACCCCGGCGAAGCGGTAGTAGAGGATCATGAAGGCCACGACCAGGAAACCGCCGAGGACCGAGCTGATCCAGCCGAGCCGGATCGCGTCGCGGCCCAGGGCAGGGCCGATGACCGTCTCGTGCGCCATGGACACGGGCGCCGGGAGGGATCCGGCCTTGAGCACGATGACCAGATCGCCGGCCTCCTTGAGGATCGTGTTGTAGTCCTTGTAGCCGCCCAGGTTTATCTGCGCGTTGCCGCCCGAGATGCGCTCGCGGATCTGCGGGGCCGAATCCACCTGGTTGTCCAGCACGATGGCCATGCGGCGCTTCACGTTCTCGGTCGTGACCTCGTCGAACAGCTGGGCGCCCCTCTGGTTGAAGCTGAGCGCGACATAGGGCTGATTCGTGTCGGGATCCACGGCCACGCGCGCGTCGTCGATGTACTCGCCCGTGACCCTGGCCTCGGCCTTGAGGAGCCACGTGCGCCAGATCTTCACGTTGGTGGGCTTGCCGCCCTCGTCCATCTCGGGCCTGGACCCGTAGCTGACCGTCCTGTCGTCGGGCAGCTCGAGCGCGGCGATGAAGTTCTGGAGCATGGTCTGTCCGCTGCGATCCTTCGTCGAAGTCGCCTCCAGGTAGTACGAGACGACCTCGCCCTTGGGCGAGCTGACGGCCTCCTTCATGAGCTTGATTGATCCGTCCGCCGGCAGGTTCTTCGCCTGTTCCAGGAAGAACTTCGACTCGTCGTCGACCATCTTGAACTCGAGCCTGGCCGTCTGGCTGATGATGCGCTTGATGCGCTCGCTCTGGGTCTCCTCCTGGCCCGGGATCTCGATCGAGATGTCGGCCCCGCGCTGGGTGACCGTGGTCTCCTTGAGGCCCAGCTTGTCGATCCTGTTCTGGATCGTCTTGATGGCCTGCTCGTACGTCGTGGTCTCGCTGTGGCTGACCTCGTCGTCGGTCAGCTGGAAGGAGACCGACCCCTTATGCTCGTCCCGCCCGGTCTCGCGGACCGAGCCCTTGTAGCGCTTGAGGAAGTCCTTGTCGATCTTCGCGACGTGCTTGGGCTCCTTGAAGGTTATCGTGTAGGAGGTCTCGCCCGTCTTCTTCGTGGAGGCGTCCTTGATCTCGCCCTTCGTCTTCAGGAACTCGACCATGTCCGCCGCCATGCGGTCGCGCTTGTCCTTGATAGCCTGCCTGACCTCGACGGTGTAGACGAGCCTCACCCCGCCCTGCAGGTCGAGGCCCTTGGTCAGGTGCCTCGCGGTGGCCCACTTCAGCCACTCGGGCTGCTTCTCGATCGGCAGCATGCCCACTAGAACCGTGCTCGCTGCGAGCACGAGCGCGAGCACGAAGCCGGCTTTCACGTACCAGGTGGTCTTCACGTTAGCGACTCCGGTTCCTCAAATGGGCCGTTCAGTTCTTCTTCCCGCCTTCCAGATCCGCATCGCCTTCGCGGCCGGCGACGTGGGATCTGAGAACGCGGATCCGGACCTTCTCCGAGATCTCGACGGTCAGGAACTTCTCGGACGTCCCGGTGATGGTGCCGAGGACGCCGCCGTTCGTGATAACGCGGTCTCCCTTCTTGAGGGCCTTCAGCATGTCCTGGTGTTCCCTGGCGCGCTTCTGCTGTGGGCGGATCAGCAGGAAGTAGAAGATGGCGAACATGGCCACCATCATGAGCAGGAAGTTGAGGCTGCCGCCTCCGCCTCCGCCCGCGCAGCCGCCGGGTGGCCCGACCTGGAGCAGGACTGCGGAGCCCAGCGTTTCCATCAGGATAGTGGATGCTGCCATGGATCGGTCCTTCCCGTCCGCCCCGTGCCCGAGCCGGGGTCCCTTTGAATACAAGGTCGACCTATCTACCTCAAGAAGGGCCAAATGGCAATGGCCAGGTCGCCCGCGTGCCACCTCTTTCAGCAGGCCGCCTCTCTCCCTTGACCGGCAGGCGGGCGCCGGGTATTTCTCTACCGGCTGACCCGGCCGGGCCGCTGCACTATGCCTGGCCCGTGGGGTGGTGCCCTCCCCGGGAGGTTGCTTGGGAAAGAAACGGAAAGTGGAGAAGGATCCCATCGAGGAGGTCCTCCAGGTTTCCGAGCAGACCGAATCGTCGGAGGCCCCGGCCGGCGAGAGACAGACCGTCGTGGACGACCAGTACCTGGCCGAGCTCAGGGCTAGGCTCGACACACCAGGCGTTCCCGAGGAGCCCGTGACCGCCAGGACCCCGCCTCCCAAGCCCCCCCCCGAGGCCCAGCTCTTCCAGGACCCGACGACCGAGAAGCTCGTGAGCGAGGACCTCGGCAAGGGCGCGGCCCGGGCGATGAAGGATTCCTACCCCCCGCCGGTTCCTCCCTCGGCCGAGAGCATCTACATCCTGTGTGGCCCGGACGCAGGTCGGACGTTTCCGCTGGCCTCGCCGCTGGTCCGCATCGGCCGCGGGCAGGACAACGACATCGTGCTCCATGACTCCAGCATCTCCAGGCAGCATCTCGTCCTCATGAAGGGGGAGGCCGGGTGGACCTTCGAAGATATCGAGAGCGAGGACGGGACGTACCTCGACGGGGAGTACTCCCGTGGGGGCGAGGTCGGGTATGCGCAACCCCTCGAGGCCGGCAGGACCATCTTCGTAATCGAGCAGGGAAGCCGGAAGGGCGAGTGATGCCTCGCATGCCCGCAATCATCGTCGTGGCGGCCGCATCGGCGATGCTCGCCGTCTCGGGATGCAGGGGGCCGGGCGGCGGCCACGAGGACGCCGAGGACGCGTCGCCTCTCCCGCCGTCACCACCACCACCACCACCGGCGCTCCCGCCGGCCGGGAGCGTGGCCTGGGGACCGATCTCCCTGTCGGATCCGGGACGCAACGCCGACGGGATCGGTACCGCTCTCGGGGGCGGCCAGGCAGGGATCACCTGGATCGAAGCGGAGGCGATGGATCCCGGCGCGGACGTATGGTTCGCGGCGGTTGCCGGCGGGGAGGTGGGCAAGCCGATCGCCGTGACCAGGGACGCGTCCGCCTACCCGCCGACCGCGCTGGAGTGGTCGGGCAAGGAGTTCGCGCTCGCCTGGGGCGACGACCGCTTCCGCCACATCGAGATCTTCGTGGCGCGGCTCTCATGGAACGGCAAGATCGTCATGTCTCCGCGTCGTTTCACCGAGACGGTGCCTCCCCGCATCAAGGGCATGGAGATGTTCCTGGCCGACTCGTCCCAGACGCCGACCCTCGCCTATTACGGTGGGCAGCTCATAGCCGCGTGGGGAGGGCCGGGCGAGAGCGGACCGCAGCAGGTCTACTACACGACGATCACGAAGGGCGGTGGGCCCGGCCTCGATCCCGTGCCGCTCACTTCCGGGCTCCCGGAGGCGTTCGGCATGAGGCTCATGAGCTACGAGAAGGGAGCGCTCCTCGCGTACTGCGTAGACAGCCCGGGTGGCCATGATCTGTACAGGGTGCTGCTGGTCGGGACACCTCCGGCCGCGGCCCAGCCCGCGAAGGTCGGGACCAGCAGCTACGTGCCTTGCGCGATCGACCACGTGCTCGCCGGGGACGGCTCGATGATCGTCTGGGTGGACCGCGAGGAGGACAAGGGAGGCCAGCTCAACGACACGCTCATGGGCCAGCTGACGGGCGCCGAGGGGGAGTTCATCGGCCAGTCGTTCGAGTTCCCTGGAGTCAGGCTGGTCAAGTTCCCTGGGAAGTTCCATCTTCCCTTCGATGCGGTCGAGACCGCCCCCGGCCGGATCGCGGTCGCATGGATCAATCGCGGGCTGGACAGCGTCAGCTCCCTGATGGTGGGCGTGTACGACGTGCAGGGCAAGCCCCTGGGCTCCCCGTTCACGGTACCGACCAGGGCCGAGCCGACCGATCCGCACATCGTCCAGTCCGGCCAGCCCGGCGGCTTCCTCGTGGCCTGGCTGGACCGCGAGCTCGGATCGAAGAAGAACTCTGTGCTCGTATCTGGTATCGCCTTCCAGGCTCCCTGAGCCGTATAATCCGGGCCATGGTGAGGGAAACCGTGTTCGCTGGAAGCTGGTACCCCGGCAAGCCCGCGGAGGTGGCCCGGGTGCTCGACGAGTACCTGAAGGAGGCGCCGGTCGCGCCCGGCAGGGCGATCGGCGTGGTGGTTCCGCATGCGGGCTGGGTGTACTCGGGCCGGGTGGCGGGGGCGGTCTACGGCTGCATCGAGTTCCCGGAGACCGCGGTCGTCATGTGCCCCAACCACACCGGCCTGGGCAGCCCTCGCGCGATCTGGCCGGTGGGCGAGTGGAAGATCCCTGGAGCCGCTCTCGAGGTCGACACCGAACTCGCAGACATGGTGAAGGCGCGTGCTGGCCTGGAGACGGACACGATGGCCCACGTGCGCGAGCACTCGCTCGAGATCCAGCTCCCATTCATCGCGCGTAGGAGGCGGGATATACGGATCGTGCCCATATGCCTGTCCTTCATGCACTACCGGGAGATCGAGGAGATAGGGAAGGGCGTGGCCGCCGCGATCCGAGATGCTGGCCGCGAGGCGATCCTGGTCGCATCCACGGACATGTCCCACCACATTCCGGCCGACCGGGCCGAGAAGCTCGACCGGATGGCAATCGAGAGGATGGAGGCGCTCGATCCGAAGGGGCTGTTCGATGCCGTGCGGAAGAACGGGATCACGATGTGCGGTGTCGTGCCCACGGTCCCGGTGCTCGTGGCCGCGCCCCCCCTCCGCGCCCACCCCCCACCGCCGCCCCTGCCCCCGCCCGCCGCCGAGGCGACCGCAG
>CAZGVR010000211.1:4028-7109 GCA_964528945.1 uncultured Myxococcales bacterium | reverse complement strand
TCCCGGCCATGGAGACCAGGAGTCCGGCGCTCGCGCGGAACGGCGCATTGGAGTCGCCCTTCATCTCGTCCATGATCTTCAGGAACAGGACTGCCAGCCTCGGGTCGAAGGACATGGGCATCTTCAGGGACTGGGTGCCAACGATGCCCGACATGAAGCTGGCGAAGATCTTGTAGGCAAACGAGTCGTTGTACCACTCCTTCTTGGCCGTGACCTCCAGGATGTGATCGATCATGCCCTTGTACCCGAGCATGGCCAGCGTCTCGGCAGCCATGCCCTGGAGCACGCTCTCCTTGTCGACCTCCGGATCCTGCACCCTCTGCATCATGAGATCGAATATGGCCTTGTCCTTCCCCGGCTCGATGTCCAGCTCGTAGAACATGAGGCCTATTTTGTTCTCCTTGATCCCGTGGAAGAAGCTGAACCGCTTCGCGTCCGCCTCCAGCTCCTTGGACTCGCCCTTGTAGGCCTTGAACAGCTGGTCGATCACCTCATCGCGGTGCTCCACGGAGATCCTGAGAAGGCCGACGCGGCACTGCTGGAACACGGTGGCGCCACGTCCCTGGAAGAACAGGCCGCGGATGAGGATCGGTATGGACCCTGGATCCGCGACGTTGCCGAGAGCGATCGCGGCGACCTTGTTGATGAAGAAGTCCTGCTGGTCGGCCGTGGTCGCGAGCGCATCGTTGAGCGTGGCGACCGCGGCGGCGCGGTTCGGCGAGTCCGGGTGCGCCAAGAGGATCTTGCCGAGCGCCTCCACGCCGGAGCGGACCATCCAGTCGTCCTCGGGCCTGTTCTTGCCCTCTGCACCGCGGTCCGCCTTGATGGCGTCGATCATCGCGATGATCTTTGGAATGGAATCGTCTGCTCCGAGCACTCCTAGCGTCTCCGCGGCACGGCTCGCGTCGGTCTCGGTGATCCCCTTCTGGTAGGAGAGGAGCTCCTCGAACACGGGGATGCCCCTCTCGTCCTGCATGGTCGAGAGCAGTCCGGCGATGCCCGACCTGCCCGCGTTGTCGGTCTTGTACTTGTTGAAGGTGTCCATGAGCGCCGGGATCATGATGTCCGCGGCTTCCTTGACCGCTGGATCGTTCCTGTCGCCCTTCGCGGCGTTCAGCCGGTCCAGGTAGATGGTGGTCATCTCCTTGATGGCCTGCTCGCGGAACGCCGGCTTCTTGATCTTCTTGGCCCAGTACGAAGGTTGCTTTGGATCCATCTCGCAGCCTGGTGCGATCAGGGGGAGTGACAGGCCCACCGAAAGGGCGGCCATCCTGAAGAAACGCAGCTTCGTCGGGGACGTGCGGTGCATAGGCTCCTCCTGGTTCGGAAACTGCACAGAACCCATCGAACTCATTTGAGTTTCGCTGACTATAATTGGCTGCATCGAGGCCTGTCAAGCGTGTAGGGGCTTCCGCCTTTCGCCCAAAAGATCCATTCTCGACTGCATGGAAGGCTTCAGGAAGGGAGACGATCCCGGCGCCGCCCGCGGGACGGCTTGGCGCGATTTCCTGAGGCTCTGGCCGTACCTCAGGAGGCAGGCGGCCTGGCTCCTCGCGTCTGCAGTCACGATGATCGTGTTCGCCGCCACGACCAGCGCCTACGCCTGGCTCGTGGGACCGGTGCTGAGGTTCATCTACGATCCGGCGGCCCCGCCACCCGGCTCGCGCGGGATCCCTGACTGGGCTTGGGAGTGGCTGGTCGCCCACCGTGGCGACTACCCTGTCCTGCTCGCGATCATGGTCGTGGGCCTCGCGCTGGTGAGGAGCCTCGCCCAGTTCGGCCACGGCGCGTGCATGGGGGTGGTGGGGCAGCGGGTCCAGTCCGGAATACGAGAGGAGGTGTACGCGAAGCTGCTGGCCACCAGCCCTCTAAGGCTGGTGAGGATGGAGAAAGGCGACCTCGCGAGCAGGTTCGTGTCGGACGTGGTGGTGCTCGAGTTCGCGATAACCAGCGGGCTCTCCAGCCTGATCGGGGACTCGATACAGGTCGTGCTCCTGGTCGGGCTAGCCCTGTGGCTGGACCCGGTCATGGGGCTCATCTCTCTCGTAATCCTGCCGTTCACGACCCTTCTCGTGGTCGTGCTCGGCAGGCGCATCCGCAGATCCCAGTTCGGGGCCATGGGTGCCCTGGGCAAGATATCCTCCTCCTTCGTGGAGACCGCTCGCGGCCTGCCGGTCATCAAGGCATTCGGGGCAGAGGCCCTTGCCGCGCGACGCTTCGGGGTCTCGAGCCGTACCTACTACGCGAAGGTCGTGCGCACGGTGATCCTGGGGTCGCTGTCGTCGCCGCTCATGGAGCTGATCGCCGCCGGCGCGCTGGCCGCGACCCTCTGGTACGCCAGGATGAGGATCCTGGGGGGAAGCCTGGCGCCGTCGTCGTTCGTGTCCTTCTTCGCCGCGGTGTTCCTCATGTACAGGCCCGTGAAGGGCCTCGGCGGCCTGTCGTCGCTCATGAGCCGTGGGCTGGCCGCGGCGCGGCGCGTGTTCGGCTTCCTGGACGAGCAGCCGCCCGTGGTTCCCGAGGGCGCGGTGGAGGCCGCCCCTCTCACGAGCGGCGTGACGCTCGAGGACGTGTGGTTCTCCCACGGAGGCGAAAACGTACTGCGCGGGGTGACCATGACGATCCCGGCGGGACGGACCACTGCCATGGTGGGCGCCTCGGGCGCGGGCAAGACCACGCTCGTCTCGCTGCTCGTACGGCTCGCCGTGCCCTCGCAAGGGCGCATGACATGGAACGGCGTCCCGTTCGAGGACCTCGCGCTCGGCTCGTTGAGGTCGAGGATCGCCGTGGTCCCGCAGGACCCGTTCCTGTTCCACGACACGATCCGCACGAACCTCGAGATCGGGTCCCCGGACCGGCCCCCGGACGACGAGGCCATGAGGCACGCGCTCGATACCGCGGACGCGCGGGCGTTCGTGGACAGGCTCCCCGGAGGGCTGGACGAGGTCGTGGGCGAGGAGGGCGGCACCCTGAGCGGCGGCGAGCGGCAGCGTATGTGCATCGCGCGGGCGGCCATGCGCGGCGCCGACCTCATAGTGCTCGACGAGGCCGCGTCCTCGCTCGACGCCGCCAGCGAGGAGG
>CAZGVR010000211.1:0-4018 GCA_964528945.1 uncultured Myxococcales bacterium | reverse complement strand
GGCGGGCTCGACGCGCTGGCGAGGGGACGCCCCGTGTTCGTGATCGGCCACCGGCTGAGCACAGTGCGCGGCGCCGACATGATCTGCGTTCTCGACGGCGGCCGGATCGTGGAGCAGGGCACCTACGATGACCTGGCCCGGCCGGGCACCGTGTTCCACGGGCTGTTCGCGGCCCAGATCTAGCCGGCCGGCCTCCTCTTCACGATCGCCTCCACGGGTGCGGGCAGCGACGATCCGTGCGAGTAGCAGTACAGGCACGCGAAGCCGCCGGTAGCGCACGTCCGGACCCCTGGCGAAGAGCCGATGTCCACGCTGTAGGTGCAGCGGCACAGCGCACGCTGCCTTCCGATCCTGTTGTGCAGCACGTCCCACACCGGCCGGCCGTGGCGCTGCCGGACCAGACCGTTCATCCACCGGCCGTCTATGCATCCCTCCACGTCCACGAGCGGCCGGTCGTCCGGGCTCACGCACGTCGAGTAGACCATGCCCCGGGCCCGGCAGGCCGAATCGATCGTACGGGCGAACGCGCGTGCCTCTTCCGGCGTCGGCGGATCGATGCGCGCACCCAGCCGTTCCAGGCGGGCGGCGATCGCAGGGTAGCTCTCCACGTCCACCCTCGAGGCAGTGACGCGCTCGACCCCGAGCCGGCCGAACGCGTCCAGGACCTCCTCCAGCATGTCCAGGCGCACGTTCGAGAACGACCGACCCGTGTCGAGGCGCACGGTGAGGAAGGGATCGTATCGGAGCTTCACGGCGCGCGGACCCACGATGCCGGATTCGAGCACGCGCGAGAGGGATCTGGCAGCTTCCTCCGGCGCCGGCATGCCGGGCTCGACCGGCGTGCCGCCCAGCCCGGTCACGGACAGCTGGAGCACGACCAGGCCGCGCTCCTCCCGAACGAAGCGCTCGAGCGCGGCCCGGAGCGGGTCGCAATCCACGATGGGCGCCGGATTCTTGGTCCAGAGGACCAGGGCGCCGACGTCCGCGAGATCGAGTCTCGTGGCATGGCGGTTCCTGCCCGGACGGACGTCCGCCTCCCCGCGCAGCATGCGGGCGAGCAGATCCGGGCAGCGGTTCACCATGTCGCGCGTGCGGCTGGCCGAGACCACTGCCGCTCCCGGGGGCGTGGTCCGGCCCGCCATGCGCCTAGATCATCTCGACGAGCATGGCCTTGCCCTGGCCGCCGCCCACGCACATGGTGGCGAGGCCGAGCTTGCCCTTCCTGCGGCGAAGCTCGTGCAGCAGGCTGACGACGATCCTCGCGCCGGTGCAGCCGACCGGGTGGCCGAGCGAGATGCCCGACCCGTTCACGTTCGTCCTCGCGCGGTCCAGGCCGAGCTGCCGCTCGCAGACCAGGTACTGCGCCGCGAAAGCCTCGTTCAGCTCCACGAGGTCGATGCGGTCCAGTGCGATCCCGGTCCTCTCGACGAGCCTGCGCACGGCCGGGACCGGCCCGTAGCCCATCAGCTCCGGCTCGACCGCCGCCACCTCGTGCGCGACTATGCGCGCGATGGGCTTCAGGCCCATGCTGCGTGCCTTATCGTCGCTCGTGACCACGAGGGCGGCCGCACCGTCGTTTATGCCGCTCGCGTTCCCCGCAGTGACGGTGCCGTCCTTCCTGAACGCAGGCTTCAGCTTCGCGAGGGACTCCAGCGTGGTCTCGCGCGGGTGCTCGTCAGTGTCGCGGGTCACGGTCTTGCCCTTGCCGGCAGGAACCTCGACCGGGAGGATCTCCTCCTCGAAGCGCCCCTCGCGGATGGCCGCGAGCGCGCGCGTCTGGCTCGTGAGGGCGAGCTCGTCCTGGTCCTCCCTGGACACCCCGTGCTTCGCGGCAAGGTTCTCGGCCGTGACGCCCATGTGGATCCCGTGGATCGGGTCGGTCAGTCCCTGCACTATTCCGTCGGTGGCCTCCACGTGGCCTAGCCTCGCGCCCCACCGCATGGGGTCGATGACGTACGGCAGCCTGCTCATGACCTCCACGCCGCCAGCGACCACCAGCTCGTGCTCGCCCTCCCGGATCTGCTGTGCCGCGCACACGATCGCCTGCATGCCCGAGGCGCACTGCCTCTGCACCGTGAACGCCGGCGTGGTGAACGGGAGCCCGGCATGCAGCGTGATCAGGCGGGCTATGTTCAGCTCGTCGAACCGCATCATGCAGCAACCGAAGATCACCTCCTCGGCAGCCTCCCTCGGCAGCCCTGCCCTTCGCAGGGCCTCGTTCACGACCGCGGCTCCCAACTTCGGCGCTGGCATGTCCTTGAATATCCCGCCGAAGGTGCCTATGGCGGTCCTGACCGCGCTCACGATTACGACGTCCTTCATCTTCTCCTCCGGTTGCGTGCGGTTGCGTGGCGGATGGGCGCCGGCAGCGGCGATCGGCGCTACTCGATGACGATCACCTCGAACTCCGGCGGGATGAGGAAGTAGACGGACCGCGTGTCCAGGACCGTGATGCCGTCTCCTATGACGTCGATCTCGGCCCTGTAGAGCTGCGGCTCCTCGGTGGCAGGCACCATGTCGTTCTGCTCGGGCCAGATGTCGAAGCACACCGTGGTGCCGGGCAGGACGGCCGTGAAGATGTCGGCCACTCCGTCGGGCGGCACGCTCGTGTCGCCGGTTGCCAGCCCGCCCACGCAGATGACTCCCGGATGTTCGGGATCCTCCACGCCTCCCGTCGTGTTCGGCACGATCCTGTCGATGAAGATCGTCGCGTCCACCGTGTCCCAGGCACCCTCCACCACGTCTCGGGGGTCGGTCTCGATGGTGATAGGCACCTGGTTCGCGAGCCTCATGACGTTCTGGACCACCCGGTTCCCGAGCTGGGAGCCGTCGGGCAGGATCTGGGTGACGAGCGGCTGCGTGACGCCTCCGCCGACGTCCGCGACCGCGCCCGTGTCCTCGGCTATCGACTCCATGTCCATCATGGCGTCGGCCGGGCCAGAGCACACGCCCACGACCTTGGCGTGGATGCCAGAGAGGGCCGTGACGGCGTCGAAGTAGTACGGCGGGGCCGGCGCAATGCCCGAGTACATGTCGTTCCCGTCGCGATCGTTGTGGAACCTTGCATCGCCGATGAGGACGATGATGGGGACCGCGCCTCCCCTGAAGCACGGATAGCCGAACTCGCCAGGAGCGCAGGAGGTCTGCGGCGGCGTGTAGACGTCCAGCCCCGACCCGGTGGCAAGGGCCCAGAGGGCCGGCACCGTCGACTCCGGCACGTCGAGCCCGTTGTGGACCGTGAGGCCGGCCACGGCGGCCTGGGCGTCCGTCGCCGAGCTCGTCATTCGCTGGACCAGATGGAACGGGGTGTCGCCGGCGGCCGGGCTGCCGTATCCTGCCAACGGGTAGTCGTCGAACCTGCCCACGCCGAACCAAACGTCCGAGATCTCGGCCTGGATCTGCGGGATGATGTACGAGGAAAGGCTCGACGTCAGGTTCGCGATCTCCCCGTCCATCGAGAGCGTCGTGTCTATCGCGAAGAACACGTCCGCCTGCTGGATGTCCGTGGAGAAGACCAGCGTGTCCATGAGCGGCACCGGATCGATCGGCGTCTCGCCCTCGAGCGTGCTGAAGTACTCCACCGTGAACACGAAGTCGCCGTGGGTGCGCGGGTTGTCGGCCGGGCTCAGCGGATCCGAGCCGTAGGACCACTCGATCAGGTCCGAAACCCCGTCCCCGTCCGAGTCGGCATTCGTGCGGTTGGTCCCGGCCGCATGCTCGTTCGCGTCCGAGAGGCCATCGTTGTCCGAGTCGGGATCCCTGAAGTCGGGCATGGAGTCCCCGTCCGTGTTCGCCGGTGGCGTGTCCAGCACCTCGTCGCCTGCCTCCTCGGCGTCCGTGAAGCCGTCATCGTCCGAGTCGTCGTCGAGGCGGTCCGGGACCGTGTCCCCGTCGACGTCCACGTCCTCTCCTGCGCTCTGCTCGGTAGCGTCCTTGATGAAGTCGTCGTCCGAGTCGGTGTCCATGTAGTCCGGAACCGTGTCCCCGTCCGAGTCGACCGGAGTGGCCGGGGTGCTGC
>CAZGVR010000210.1:968-7150 GCA_964528945.1 uncultured Myxococcales bacterium | reverse complement strand
TGCTTGAGTCCCTGTCCCTCGACCCCGCCCACCAGCTGCGCGGCCGGGACCTCCACGTCCTCCAGCACGACCTGCGTCGTGTTGGAGGCGCGGATGCCGTGCTTCTTCTCGTGCGGCCCCGGGGTGAGCCCCCTCGCGCCCTTCTCCACGATGAAGAAGGACAGGCCGTCCGGCGCCTTTGCGAGGATCGTGTAGAGGTCGGCGATCCCGCCGTTGGTGATGAACTGCTTGGTCCCGTCGATCACGTACCCCGTGACGCTTCCAGACGCATCGGTCACGCGCCTGGCCGTGGCGCGGGCCGCGGAGACCTCGGATCCGGCGGTGGGCTCGGTCACGCCGTAGGCGACTATCAGTGCCTCCTCGGCGATCCGTGCCATCCACCTGCGCTTCTGCTCGTCGGTACCGCCGACGACGATCGGATCCGTTCCCAGCGAGATCGCGAAGAAGGCGGTCGCGATCCCGAGATCGATCTCGGCGAGCGCCCGGCTCACCCGGTAGACGTCGTAGGCTCCCCCGCCGAGCCCGCCCGTCTCCTCCGGCAGGAACACCAGGTGAAGCCCGATCTCGGGGCCCATCATCTTGCGAATCAGGTCCACGGGGCACTCGTCCCGCTCGTCGAGCCCGATGCAGGTCTCCCTGGAAAGCTCGCGCTTCCCGAAATCCCTGATCGTCCTGAGAACCTCTTCCAGCGTGTCCCTGTCCATCGCGGGTCTCCGATCCGGGCCCGGCCTCGCGCAAGAAAGGTGCCAGCGCAGCCAGGAACGCCTAACCCGGCGTTTACCAGGGATGAAAATCCGCCGTTCAGCGGCCGTGGCTCCCTTTCCACGCCGCGTCCCGGCGCACGCACCCCATGGTCCGACCTGCCGCGAATCCCCTGGCGTTCCGTCGGGTTTGCAGGACGTTGCCGGATCCATGGACCGTCACGCGGGCTTCGCACCGCAACCCCGGCGAGGCTGTCCCACGGCAGGGAGCCGACAGGGAGCCGGAGATTGCGCGCTGGGGACCGTTGTACTATGCTGTCGCGCATCCGGCCGGCGCTGAGCCGGCCCACTCGAAAGAAGACGGTACACGAGATGGACAAGCTTGCTTCATACCTGTTCGAGCACATCCAGCTGGACTTCAGCAACGTCGAATTCGACAGGATCCTCCAGCTCCTGAAGGAGGACAGGAACGCCGTTTCGACGCAGCTCCTCACCAAGCTGATCGAGGAGAAGGGCGAGGAGGAGCTCCTCGTGGTCCTGGCCGACTGCCTCAAGGACGACATAGGACGGGGCATCGACCTGGAGTCGATCAAGAAGCAGCTGGCCCTCTACGCCGAGGCATGACCCCGGCCCGGAACGCGGCAAGCCTTCCCGTAACCACCGCAAAGGCCTCCAGGCTCCTGCTCGTTGTAGCGCTTTGCCCTGCCTGCCTGATCCGGCCGGAGGGCACGCCCCTTTCGCGGAATGGGGAGCCGCTCCGCGTCCTCGGCGTGACCCCGGCCGACGGCGAGACCGGGGTCGACCTGCTCGGGAGCGTCGAGATCCGCTTCAGCCAGCCGCTCGATCCGGCCTCCCTCGACCGGACGAAGGTGAAGCTCTCGTCGGGATCGCTGTCGTGGTCCGTGGACGTACGATACGATGCGATCGAACGCACGATCGTGGTCGATCCGAGGTCCCAGCTCCGTCCGGACCTGTGGTACGATCTCGAGATGGACGGCTTCCCCCTCTCGATAATGGGCACCGAGTACCTCGGCGAGCCCGTCTCCACCTCGTTCAGGACGGGCACGATCGCCACGCCCGAGCCGCTGCAGCCCTCCGTCTCGTTCGAGGAAGACGTATGGCCCATCCTCCAGGTGTGCGCTTGCCACGGGCAGGAGTCGCCGTACATGGACTTCGTCGTGCTGGAGGACACGCCCGACGGCTTCCTGGCGGGCTCCGTCGCCACCCCCTCCCGCGAGTGGCCAGGCTGGCTGGTCATCGATCCCGGCCATCACGAGACCAGCTACCTCGTCTACAAGCTCGTGGGCGACGACAGGCTCGGGCTGCCCACCATCATGGGCGACTCGATGCCGCCGGGTGCTCCGATGTCGATGGAGGACATCGAGATCGTGAGGGACTGGATAGAGATGGGGGCCGGGCGCTAGCGCGAGTGGCGGGGGTGGGGCGACTACTCAGGCTTGGCCTCGGCCTTGGGCGCTGCCTTGGCTGCGGCCGCGGCCTCGATGTCGGCCATCTTCTGGTTGAGCATCTCGCTGCAGTCGAACACGGTCTGCCCGTTCTCGACCACGACCTTCATGGTCATCTCCATGGGGCCGGGCGCGGTCTCGCCCTTCTTGAGCTTCTTGGGGGCTGCCGGGGTCACGACGACGGTGACGGTCATGGCGTCGGGATCCACGGCCTTCATCTCGGCGGAGGCCATCTTCCCCTTCTTGTAGGCCACGAAGTCGGCGATCGTCGGGTTCTTCTTGCCACCCTCCTTCTTGGGCAGCATCCCGATGAGCTTGAGGGCCGCCTCGGAAGTCGACGCGCTGATCGTGGACTCGAACATCTCGGGATTGTTCTCCTTGATCGCGGCCACGTGGTCGGCGAAGAGAGTCTCGATCTTCTTCTGCGTCTCGGCCCGCTTCGCCTCGTTGTCGGCGATCGTGGCATCGAGGTCGGCGATGGCCTTCTTTAGGACCTCGGCATGGTCGATCTTCAGGTTGCCGTTGCCGTCGTCGAGGAAGTTGATGGTGGACTCCCACTCGACGTTGCCCTCGATCACGCCCTGGACCACGGCCTGCTTGGTCTCGAGGTTGATGCTCTTGATGGTGTAGACGATCTTGTAGTCCAGCTGCTGCTTGAGGAACGTGTCGACGTTCATCTCCTCCGGAAGGCCGCGCACCTTGTTCTCCTTGGCCTGCCGCTCCATGAACAGCTTGAGCGTGTCCTCCGTGAGGGCCTCGGAGAGGAGCTCGGGCTTGAGCTCCCACACGGCCTGGTTGAACTTCTGGACCACGGCCTGGTAGGGCGCCTCGAGCTTGGCCTGCTCCTGGGCGGCGAGCTCCTCCGGGGTCGGCCCCTTCTTGGTCTGGTCCGGCTCGTTCGCATCCGGCTTCGGACCGCATGCCGCGGCGGCAAGGACGACTAGTGCTACGAACAGGCTGCGCTTCACCATTTCACTTCCTCCTGGATGGATGGTTGCTCCGAGAACCGCACAGACCCTACCCAATCTGGCCCTCCCAGTCAATCACCCAGGCGGGTTTGACTTCCGGCGGCGCAGGCTTCATCCTCTCCGGGTGGTTCCTCGCCTCGCAGCCGTGATCGCCTGCCTGCTCCTGCCGGCGTGCGGCAATACCGGGAACCCGGATCCGTCCGACGGAGACGCATCCGACCCCGCGGACGCGGCCGACGGCGGGGACCCTGCGGACACGGATCCAGATCCGGATCCCGACCCTGATCTCGATGCGGACACCTCGGCTGACCCGATCGTGGATCCGGGCGAGGAGGACACCCGGCCGCCCCTCGGCCCGTGCGGCGCGTACTGCATGGGGGAGTCCAGGTCGTGCCCGGACGGCGCGATCTGCGAGTACGGCGTCCTGGACATCACGTTCCTCTGCACCGACGAAGGGTGCGGCCTGTGCGCCTGGATCCCGGACACCTGCCCGCCCGACGATGACCCTGCGTGCGGGTGCGACGGCGTGGTGTACGCCAACCCCTGCGAGCGCCGCCGCGCGCGCGCCCAGCCCGACATCGCATGGACGCACTGCGAGATCCCGGACATGTGACGGGACCCCCGGACGACGAGGTCCCCGTCGCCCGCGCCATCGAATTGTGGTACGAGTACCGCAGGCCGGGATGGCGGAACTGGCAGACGCGCCGGACTCAAAATCCGGAGCCCCTCGTGGGTGTGCGGGTTCGACCCCCGCTCCCGGCACCGCATCGACATTGAACGGAACCGCGATAGGGATCCAGTTGTCCCTCGTTTCCAATCGCGGATTGGCACACGGAACTCCCGATGGTAGGATGGCAGGTATGGTGAGTGGAAGATCCAGGCCCAGGAAGGCAGTTGCCGGAATCCACCGTGGCAAGAGTCTTCGTGCTGCTGGTCCCGGAGAGCGTGTCCTCTTCTGGAAGATAAGATCCCTTCCGCCGGAGAGGCTCGTCGAGGTCGAGGACTTCGTGGAGTTCCTGGCAACCAGAACCGGTGACCGTCACCTGTCCGCGGACGCCCTGACGCTGTCCGGGGACACGTTCGGCAGGATCTGGGACAACGCGGAGGACTCCGTCTACGATGACCTGTAGATTCGGGGACGTCATCCTCGTCCGATTCCCCTTCACCGACCTGTCATCCAGCAAGAAACGTCCGGCCGTGATAGTCAGTTCCGACGAATACCAGAGACATCGGGCTGATCTCATCGCCGCTGCAATCACCAGCCAGCGGTCACCTCACTCCCCCCTCGAGGTTATTCCCATGTCCGCGAGACCGTCGAACCTTCTTTAGCGGTCCGTCCCGAGATCGGGTCGTCGTTGATATCTGCGTCGTCATGGAATACAGAATCGCCATGATGGAGCGAACCGGAAGCGCTGAAATCGCCGTCCACGCGAAGGCGAGGCCGTTCCTCAAGTGGGCTGGCGGCAAGCGGCAGCTTCTGCCTCGAATCCTGAAGCACGTACCGAAGGAGTTCGGCTGCTATCACGAGCCATTCGTGGGCGGCGGTGCCCTGTTCTTTTACCACGTCGCCCCACGCAAAGCGGTGCTGTACGACTCGAATACTCGTCTGGTGAGGACCTGGCGTGCGGTGAGGGATGAAGTCGAGACGGTCATCAAGCTACTCGAGGGTTACCCGTACGACCGCGACTTCTTCATGCGTTTCAGGGCAGAAGACATCGACCAGAAGTCGGATGCCGAGGTCGCGGCGTGGCTCATCTACCTGAACAAGACCGCCTTCAACGGATTGTACCGGGTGAATCGGGCGAACCGGTACAACGTGCCGTTCGGTCGCTACTCTAACCCAGTCATTTGTGACCCTGATAACCTGCGGGCTTGCTCGGTGGCGCTTGCAAGCGCGGATATCGTCGAGGGTGACTTCGCATCGGTCGAGACGAGAGTGGCAAAGGGAGACTTCGTCTATTTTGATCCGCCATACCACCCTCTCTCCACTACATCGTCCTTCACAGCCTACTCTGCCTGTGGTTTCGGACCAAGCGAGCAGATCAGGCTGCGCGACGTGGCCCTGCGGCTCAAGGGGAAGGGCATTCGGGTCCTCCTCTCCAACTCGGATACGCCCGAGATGCGCCGCCTCTACTCCAGGGGGTTCCGCAAGGCGAGGGTCAGTGCGTCTCGCGCCATCAACAGTAAGGCGGAACGCCGAGGCAAAATCTCGGAATTACTCACCTGGTGACTGCGATGCCACGAAGAGCAGCTCCTGCACGAATCATGGAATTACTTTCGATTGTAGCCCTTTCAAAACAGGCATCCCATCCGGGGTGGGACCCGGATGCCTGGAACGTGGCCGCGCTGACACGATTTCCCAAGCAGCTTTCGCTCAGGAAATCACAGGGCACCGTCTCTACGTCGAGCCGGCAGCTTCAGCGTGGCCGACGTTCACAGCCTGCCCACCTGCCCCGTCGTGAGCCAGCCGTCGCGTCCCTTGTCGTCGCGCACGTGGACCCACTCGCCGCTCACGTCCACGACCTCCACGCGCTGCGCCTCGATCACGTCGAACAGCCTCGGCGACTGCGGATCCGGCCCCTCCCGCACCATCACGATCCCCTTCTCCAGGATCACGGCCTCGTGGACGAGGAAGTGCCGGTGGTACTTCCCGAGCAGCATGGCGCCGCCCGAGACCCAGAGCACGAGGAAGATGGCCACGAACACCGACGCCCCGACCTTGCTCACGGGCGACCGCGCGATATAGCGCGCGCCGATCGCGACGAAGAAGGCGTAGTAGAAGACGAGGAAGAGGAAGGCCAGCTCGTTCGGCGTGAACCAGAGCAGGATGCCCTCCCACAGCGTCTCGCGCGGCGTGAGATCCACGCCGGCCCTCGACTTGCTGAGCTCTCGCGCGACCGTGGACCTCGCGAGGTCCAGGTTGTGCTGCGCGGCGGAGTCGCGCGGCCGCACCCTGATCACCTTCTCGAGGAAGAACGCGGCCCTGCCGTACTCCCCCATCCGCGCGTACGCGGTCCCGGTGTTGTACCAGAGATCCGTGTCCTCGA
>CAZGVR010000210.1:0-958 GCA_964528945.1 uncultured Myxococcales bacterium | reverse complement strand
GTCCTCGATCCCGAGGTTCATGATCTCGTAGTAGGTGTTCACGGCCTCCCGGTGGTCGCCCTTCCAGTACTGCTCGTTCCCGCGCGCGAACATGTCCTGCACGGTCTCGGCGCGTGCCGGCGCCGAGCCGCCGGCGATGCCCAGCGCGGCCAGCACCGCGACCGCTGCCGGCGTCCGGCTCCGGGGCCTCACGGCGCGCCTCCGGGCTGGCCGCCGCCGCTGCCCCTGGGCGTCTGGGGCGGCTCGTAGCGCTCGAGCCGCGACAGCGTCTCGATCACCCGGGACCTGACAGCGGCCATGTCGAGCTCGCGATCCGACTTGCTGCGCCCGTACCTGGCGAACTCGCAGTTCTCGGTCTCCTTGACGACCGCGTCTGCATCGGCCCGCGCCACCCCGAGCTTCCCGAGCGCCGCCATGAGCTCCGGGCCGGTCATGCCCGTTGCCGGGATCCGGAACCGCCTCTCGAGGTAGAGGTAGATGGCACGCTGGACCGCGGCGTAGAACCTGCCCGGGTCCCCTTCACCGCCGGCCTGCCGCACCATCTCCTTCGCCTCCTTGAGGGCGCGCCCGGCCGGGTTCCTGTTCCGCATGCCACGGGAGATCGACCTGCCCAGCGCGACCAGGTAGAGGACCGCCAGCAACCCGGGCGGGAAGACGACCGCGCCCAGGAACCACGGGGTCCGCACGACCTGCGTGCCCGCCTTCTGGAGCGCGGCCACCGTCCGGATCTGCCTGTACTGCTCGCCGGCCTGCGCGGGATCCTCGCCGCCCAGGTGCGTCGTCGCGGCCTTCTCGGCAGGCTGGCCGGACGGCTGGACCTTCACGGTCCTCGAGGGCACGGAGAGGGTCCCGTACGATCCTGCTACCGGATCGAAGTACGACCAGGAGATCGGCCCGATCGTGAAGTCCCCCTCGACCGTGGGGATGAGCAGGAACTCGATCTTCTTGGTGCCGCCGA
>CAZGVR010000209.1:0-7212 GCA_964528945.1 uncultured Myxococcales bacterium | reverse complement strand
TCGCCTCCACGAGGAGCGGGATGGCGCGCGCCGGCTCGCCTCGCGCCATGAGATCCCTGGCGCCGCACAGCACGTCGCGGGCCGCTCCCTGGTCCCGACCCCCCCTGAGGAGGTGGAGGCCGCTCTCCCATGCCGTGGCAGATCCGTGGCTTGCCAGCCACTCGCCGGTTGCCTGCTCCGTCCGCCTGCGGACTTCCTGGCCCATGGCGGCCATGGCCAGGCCGGGAGCCAGCGGGCCGGGCAGGATCGACTCGCCCGACAGCCTTGCGAATCCCCGTTCCCCGAGGGCCTGGGCAGCGCCGAGGACCCCGGCGGCCAGGTCCAGGCCGGTCGGGCCGGACAAGAGCCCGATCAGCTCGAGCAGCCTTCGCTCGGCAGCGGGCAGGGAGGACGCCGACTGCCTGATCACGCCCTCCACGCTCCTCGGGATGCCGGCGTCGTCGGCTCCGGCCGCCAGGCGCGCCGCGATCTCCACGGCGAAGAGCGGGTTCCCGCCGCTCGACCGGACGACCGTGGCGACCCTGTCGTCGTCGCGCCCGCACCCGAGCGCGAAGGAGGCGATGGCCGCGATCTGACCGTCGGGCAGGGGATCCAGCCGCACGACCCTGACGCCCTCGACCGCCGCTAGCCAGGCCGCGGACGGACCGCGGTCCGTGTCGCGCTCGACGATCATCGCGATTCCCGCGCTCCCCCGCCCGTCCTCGACCAGCAGGGAAGCCGCGGCTGCCACGCTCCGCGCCCCGGCCTCGTCCAGCTCGTGGACGACGACGACCGTGGGCTGCCTTGCCGGTCCGCCGCCGGCGATCGACGCGAGATCCGAGGCCCTCGCCTCGATGAATTCCGGGATCTCCCGCCCCTCGGACGCGCACGCGAGGATCAGGCGCCGCTTCACCTCGGCGATCACCGCGCTCTTCCCGATCCCGGGCGGGCCCTCGAGGATCGTGACCGGCTCGCCCGCCTTCCCGCTCCGGGACGTCCGCGCCTCCGCCCATGAAACGAGCGCGTCGACCGCCTCGAGCCTCCCCTGGAACGGAGGACGGCCCATGGCTGGCGGGGCGCAGCCCGAGGGGCGCGCGGCCCGTGACGGCCGGCTCACGTGCCGCTCGAGGTGATCCGCGAGCGCCCGCGCCGACGGGAAGCGGGTGGCCGGGTCAGTTGCGAGCAGCCTGTCCACGGCCTCAGCGAGCCACGCCGGGAGCTCGACCACGGCCTCGCCCGCGGGCACGGGCCTCGCCGCCGTGATCGCACGCACCACGTCCCCGGGGCGCGCCCCGGGGTCGATCCTGATCGGTGCGGATCCCGTGGCGAGCCTGTAGGCCGTGGCTCCGCGCGCGAAGAGATCGGTCGCGGGCGAGTACGTCCCGGCCAGGCATTCGGGCGCGATGTACCCGGGCGTGCCCGCGAGCCCGCCGGACCTCGCCCCGGTGCGGAGGCTGAGCCCGAAGTCGATGATGCACGTGCGCACGCCGCTCCTGCGCTTCCTCACCAGGATGTTGCCGGGCTTGAGATCCCTGTGGATCAGCCTCCTCTCGTGAAGGTACGAGAGGCTCCTTACGATCTCGAGGAGCAGGCGGGCCATCCTGTCGATCCATCCCTGCCTGCCGCGGGCCGCGTCCACGACGGCGGAGATGGAATCGCCGTCCACCCAGTCCTCGACGATGAACCCCTGGCCGCGGCCAAGGCCGGGCGCAGCGTCCCAGGGCGCGTCCTCGATCGTGCCCATCTCGTGCACGCGAACGACCCCTTCGTGGTCCAGCCTGGACAGCTGCCCGAACTCCCAGAGCGCGCGGTCCGACACCCTGGAACCGTAGAAGATCTTGAGGACCACCCTGGAGCCCCCGCGCGACTGGTCCTCGGCCAGGAACGTGACGCCCTGCGCGCCCTCGCCCAGCTTCCGGCCGAGCGCAAAGCGCCCGTTGACGGTGTTGACAGGAGCCTTTCCCATCTGTCAACGATGATGCGGTCAGCCAGGGGGTCCTGTCAACGCCAGGTCTCCAGGTACGAGTCCGGGGTGATCAACTCCCCCTCGATACCGAGCTCCTTCACAGACTCGTCGAGCGCCCTTTTCTCGCGATCTGCCGTGTCACGGTCGGACGGATCCCAGCAGACCTGGAACAGCCGGGTCCTCCCGTCCGGGAACCTGGCCACGAAGTCGCACTCGAGCCGCCCGGCCGTGAGGTGGTAGTACACTTCGCAACCCTTCCGCCTGAGGTCCAGGTACACTAGGTTCTCGAACGCATGCCCCATGTCCGGCCCCGCTCCGGGGTCCATGGCATGCGACAGCCCCGTGTCCACGACGTAGACCTTCCTCGGGTTGGAGCTTCGCTTGCGGAGCGAATCGGAGAACACCGGCACCGTGAACGCCAGGTACGAGTCCTCCATGTGGCCCAGGTACTCGTACAGGGCCGTCTTCGACGCGGGTATGCCCTGGCTCCTCGCGTCGTTCCTGAACTTGTGCACCGAGAACGACCTGCCCGGGGATCGCAGGAGGGTCCGTATCATGTACCTTATCAGCGTCGTCCTCTTGATCCCGTGACGCTCGACGATGTCCCTGAAGAGCACGACCTGCACGTAGTCCTGGAGTATCCTCCTGCGGCTCTCGGCATCCACCTCTGCCGTCTCGGGGAATCCGCCCTCCGCGAGATACCTCGAGAGGGCGAGCCGCAGTCGGTCCCTGGCGCGCTGGCCGCCAGGCATTGCGCCCGCTGGCTTGCCCGTCGCCTCCAGCCACTCGGAAAAGCCATAGGGCCAGATCTCGGTGGACAGGGATCTCCCGCGCATCTCGGTTGCGATCTCCTTCCCGAGCAGCCTGGCCGACGAGCCGGTGACGTGCATGCGGACGTGTCTCGTGTCCAGGAGGCGACGCAGGACCCTCGCCCATCCCTCGACGTTCTGGATCTCGTCCAGCAGCAGGTGGCAGGTCCGGTCGTGGTTCTCGGGGTGCTCCGCGTAGAACGCGTCGACCATCCCGGCGAGGTCCGCTGCGCCTGCCGGGAGCAGCCTGTCGTCCTCCCAGTTCAGGTACAGGATCGTGTCGTCAGGCACGCCGGACGCGACGAGGTCCCTGGCGATCTGGTAGAGGAGCCAGGTCTTGCCCGTGCGCCTCATGCCCACGATGGCGTCCACCTTGCCGGGGAGATCCGGCAGGGACACGCGGCGCCTCACCATGCGGGCCGGCAGGACCGCATCGTGCTCGTCGCGCAGCGTCCGGAGCATTTCCCTGAAGTGTCCTTCCATGGAAGGACTGATATCATCTAATGTGTCCCTGTACAAGAGGACACATTTGCCAGGTTGTCACCCTGCGGGCCGGCCGGGACGCTGCATGACGGCAGGTGAGGATTGCGAAAGGTTGTCGACTCCGGCCCCGTGTTGGAATAGAATATGGAGCCATGACCAGGATGCATTGGACCGCGGCGCTCGCCGCGGCAACTATCTCGGCCTGCCTGCTTCCCGCCTGCGGGAAGACCAAGTGTCAGATGGACACGGAGTGCCCACTCCCGCAGCTGTGCGTGGCCGGCGAATGCGTGTTCAGATCTTCGGACGCGGTCATCGATGATGCCCTGTGGGACTTGGATGTCGACACGTTCGACATGGACACGATAGGCGACCCGCCCGACGGGACCGATCTCCCGGACAGCGTGGACGTGGAAGCCGACGACGTGCCGCCCACGTGTACGCCCAACCCACCCTCGCTCGCAAGGGTCGCATTGGGGGCTGGAATAAGCTCCGGTCCAAACGGCGATCCCGACTGGCCGCAGATAATCACGACCAATGTGCACCTCTCTGCCGGAACCCAGCCGCAGGTCTGGGCCATGGGACGCATCGTGAACGGCACTTCCCCGGATCAGCTCACCTACGTGAAGCTGACCCCCACGACGGGAAGACCCGCGACGGTCCAGTACTCGCCCGTTGGAAACCAGGACCTGGACAGGTTCCATCCCGTGGCCCGCATTGAGAACGGGATGGTCACCGTGTTCAAGGATCTATCGGGGGTCGCGGCCAACAAGATAATGTTCATAATCATGCAGTTCCAGCCCACCGGATCGCCAGAGTCCCTCCCACTGGCTTCCCTGGTATCTTCGGACGAGTATTCGTCCCACCCCAACGTGGCTGGCAGCGATACCGAGATCATGGTCGTGTGGAGGCAGAGCTGCGACGCGTGCACGACTAGCCGCATCAACTTCGAGCGGATGGATCTGGCCGGCACTTCCCTCGGCTCGGGTACCATCGTGGGTGACGGATCCGAGAACCTGGACATGCCGGCCATCGCGAGCAGCGGGACCAGCTACGGGATTGCCTACTTCGTAAACACGGGTACCGGGGCGGACAGGATGGAATTCCTCGAGGTCGACTCCGCAGGGGCGGCCGTCGCAGGCAGCAGCGTCTCGACCGCTGTCAGTGCCGGGATGCACCTGATAGATGGAGGCCGTCCGGCGATCACCTGGAGCGGTTCTTCCTACGCGATCCTGTGGGAGGAAGTGAGCGGCAGCGCCGGAAACCTGCGCTTCACCACGGTTACGCCCGCGACCTCGTATTCCTACACT
The DNA here is from genome assembly GCA_964528945.1 of uncultured Myxococcales bacterium. Lineage (GTDB taxonomy): Bacteria > Myxococcota_A > Polyangia > DRWM01 > DRWM01 > CAZGVR01. The sequence goes on along the minus strand of CAZGVR010000209.1, from coordinate 2,668 downwards.
GACGTCGTCCTGAACGGCTCGCTCTCGACGACCACCGGTGAGATCACCAACGTGCAGGATGGAATGCGCGACATCGAGTGCGACGGGTCGGTGTACGGGATCGCCTCGGTCCCCAAGAACCCCGACACCGGCGGTCACGATTGACTCCACGAGATATCCGCCGAAGGGACCGTGCTGGGTGCTCCGATCATAGTCAACCCCTCGTCCACGAACAGCCAGAATCCTGCCCTCACCTGGTTCGAGGACGACAACGACTTCTTCTGGGTCTTCGCGTTCGACCAGTTCTCCTCGGTCATCCATAGCCTCTACACGAACTCCCGCGGGTGCACGATCCCCCCACCCTGACCTTGACGCCCAATCCCTTCCCTGGTAGACAAGGCACGAACGGAATGAACCGGGATTCATTCCACGAGAGGGGTCCATGCCGCAGGACAGACCCAAGGGGGCGGACAAGCGCGAGCGCATCCTCCAGTCCGCGATCCGCGTGTTCTCCCGCAAGGGCTTCTACAACACGCGCGTGAGCGAGATCGCGCGGACCGCCGGCGTCGCGGACGGCACCATCTACCTCTACTTCAAGAACAAGGACGACATCCTCATATCCATCTTCTCCGACCGGATCGGCAAGCTCAACGACGAGCTGGAGCGCCAGCTCGCGACGCTCGCGACCCCCTCGGAGAAGATCGAGAGGATCGTCTCGATCCAGCTCGGGCTGCTCCGCGGCCACAAGGATCTCGCCGAGGTCATCACGATCAACCTGCGGCAGTCGAACCGCTTCCTCAAGCAGTACGCGGCGCCGGGCTTCAACCGCTACCTGGACCTGATCGCGGCCGTGGTGCAGGACGGGCAGGACCGGGGCGATTTCCGCAGGGACGTGTCGCCGCGCGTGGCCGCGTGCTCGATCTTCGGCGCGCTGGACGGGCTCACGCTCACGTGGGTCCTCGGATCGCACGACGCGGACCGGCTGGCGCGCGCGGGCCAGCAGGTGGCGAGGACGTTCATCGACGGCCTGATGGCACGCTCGAAGGTGGAATGACGCGGCCTTGGTGCCGCAGGCCTTTAACTCGAGGAGGTGGAGCGATGAAGATCCTGGTTCCCATCAAGAGGGTGTCGGATCCCGACAACGCCAACAAGGTGAAGGTCACCCCCGACGGCAAGGGAGTGACGACCGAGGGGCTGTCCTGGGACGTGAACCCCTTCGACATCTACGCTGTCGAGGCCGCGATCCGGCTGACCGAGAACGGCGCCAGCAAGGAGCGGCTGGGTGAGGTCGTGGTCATGACCCTCGGGCCCAAGGACACCGGCATCCAGCTGAGGCGCTGCCTGGCCATGGGCGCGGAGCGCGCCGTGCTGGTCGAGGCCGAGGACACGGCCATCGACTCCTGGGTCGTTGCCAGGGCCATCGCCAAGGTCTGCGAGGCCGAGAAGCCGGATCTCGTCCTGCTCGGCAAGCAGGAGGTCGACGGCGAGTCCAACCAGGTGGGGCAGATCCTCGCCCGCATGCTCGGGCTTCCCCAGTCCACCTTCGCGGCCACCATCAAGACCGAGAAGGGCGCGTCCTTCGTGGAGACGGCGCGCGAGATCGACGGCGGGCTCGTAAGGTCGAGGATCGGTCTGCCCGCGGTCCTGACCGTCGACCTCAGGATCATCGGGGCGCGCGCCGTGCAGAACGGGGTCACGGCCCCGGACTTCGATTATCCGTCGGAGAACGTCCGCTACACGCCGCTCCCCATGATCAACAAGGCCAAGAAGAAGCCGCTCGACGAGAAGACCCTGTCCTCGCTCGGCGTCGACGTGGAGCCGAGGGTCGAGTACCTGGGCTACAAGCCGCCGTCGCAGCGCAAGGCAGGGGTCAAGGTCGATTCGGTCGACACGCTTCTCGACAAGCTGCGCAACGAATCGCGGGTCATCTGACGGAGAGGAGGAGACATCATGGGCAAGACACTCGTCGTCGGTGAGATGTTCGAGGGCAAGGTCAGGAAGCCGACCCTCTCCGCGGTCTCCTTCGCGCTCAAGCTGAAGGATCTCGGGCACGGGGACTTCGACCTGCTCCTCCCCGGACCTGGCGCGGCTGGCGGGGCCGGGGCCGTGAAGGGATGCGGGGCCGGGAAGGTCCTGTGCGCCGAAGGAGGGGCGCTCGACCCGTACAGGGCCGAGGCCTACGCACCGGTCGTGGCGCAGGTCGCGAGGGACGGCGGCTACGACGTGATCGCGTGCTGCGCCTCGGCCTACGGCAAGGACCTCATGCCCAGGGTGGCGGCCATCCTGGACGCCGGGATGGCCAGCGACGTGGTCGCGGTCGAGATCGAGGGCGGCCGGATCGTCTACGTGAGGCCCATGTACGCCGGGAACGTGATCGCGCGCATGGCAGTGAAGACCGGCGTCCAGGTCGTCACCGTGCGCCAGTCCGAGTGGGCGGCGGCCCCAGCCGAGGGCGCTGGCGACGCCCCGGTGGAGAGCATCGAGGCCGCGGACGCCGAGGGGTGCGCGGCCGCGGTCGAGATCCTGGGCTTCGACAAGGTGGAGAGCGCGCGGCCGCCGCTCACCGAGGCCCGCGTGGTGGTCTCGGGTGGTCGCGGCATGAAGAGCGCCGAGAACTTCAAGATGCTCGAGAGCCTCGCGGACCTCCTGGGCGGGGCGGTCGGTGCCACGCGCGCCGTGGTCGACGCAG